>JBAZRP010000010.1:0-46384 GCA_041662885.1 Legionella sp. | reverse complement strand
TTCATATTTATCATAACACCTAAATTTTGAACGATTTTGGCCAGATTGCCCACTTTTTATAAGTTTATAGGCTCATTTCCGTTGGAATCACATCATTTTTCAGGCTCATTTTGCATTGGACAAGACTATAACTTTACTTTCAATATCGATTCCTCTAACATCCAAACCTTAACGGAAAGTCCAAACTTGATAACATCATGGAAATTTTTTGCTTTGTTTTAGGCGTATTATACGGATTCACACTTAATTATTACCTACCCTGTATTTGCCTCTTATTCTTTTTTATTAAACCCCACTATCACATCATTTTAGGATTTACTCTTGGAGTCTTGCTGGCCTTTATGCATCAGTACTGCGTGACTCCAAAAAACATGCCTAATCGTGAAGTCTTAGCACAGGTGACTATTAGTGGCACTATTGTTTCTATACCATCACAAACAGTCGATAAAACGCAATGGAACTTTGAACTCGATACTATAGATAATCATCCGGTTTCTGCTTTAATACAATTAGCCTGGTATTCTAATAAACGTATGCTGCACGTCGGTGAACGTTGGCAATTTAAAGCTAAATTAAAAAAACCACGGAACTTTTCTAATCCTGGCAGTTTTGATTATGCTGGTGCATTAGCTGCGCGCCATATATATTGGACGGGTTATGTACGCTCGGATGCACATTTATTAGCACCAGCATCAAGCACTTTTAATTGGCTTAATTATAGGGAACATTTAGGTGCACGACTTAACAAACTTGCTACTAATAAACAAGTAACTGGGATTTTAGAAGCCTTAACTTTAAATCTTACAAACCACATCAACCAAGAACAATGGGATTTATTCAGACGCACTGGCACTACCCATTTATTTGGAATCTCTGGCGAGCACATAGCTTTAATATCAGGATTAATATTCTATATAGTGCATTGGCTTTGGAGTCGAAGTACTTTTTTATGTCTGCGTATTCCAGCTTTATACAGTGCCAGTATTGCAGGGCTTATCAGTGCGTTAATTTATGCTTTTTTAGCAGGCTTTGGCCCGCCGGTGCAAAGAGCATTGATAGGTAGTATTTTTTATTGTTTTTGCTATTGGCGCAAACAACAATTTAGCTCTTGGCAAATTTGGCGTTATGCCTTAGTTGGTGTTTTATGCATAGAACCGCATGCTGTATTCATGCAAGGTTTTTATTTTTCCTTTTTGGCAGTAGCCTGCATTTTACTCACGCAGCAACGTTGGCAATTCAAAGGAATTAAAAGTACTTTGGCCTTACAATTAAGTTGTCTGATAGGCTTAATGCCTTTAACTTTATATTGGTATGCTTATGGATCCCTCAATGGTTTTTTAGCAAATTTATTTGCTATCCCTTTAGTGGGATTAGTGATTGTTCCTTTAGCTTTAATCACTTTAGTGGTTGCCCATTATGATTGGGCGTACCTACTCATGAAACCCTTATCCTACTTAGTTTTGATTATGCTCCAGGGTTTGCAGTGGGTGGAGCATTTAGCGTTTATTAATATTGACTGGTCACTAAATTCTATTGAATTGGTTTGCGCCTTAATGGGAGCATTATTGCTCTGGATTATGCTCCCAATAAAACCTTTTCGGGCCTTTGCCTTTTTGTGGATTTCTTTGCCATTTATTCCGCTAAAACCCTCCATAAAACCCGGAGAAGCCTTGATGCAAATACTTGATGTCGGCCAAGGCTTAGCCATTGTCATTCAAACCCAACACCATATTGCACTCTATGATACTGGCGATCAGTATTTTAATGGCAGCGACTTAGGCACGCTCGTTATTTTGCCTTATTTGAAAACCTTGGGTATTAGGCACATTGATAGCATCGTTATCAGTCATCCTGATAAAGATCATCGTGGTGGATTGGAGTCAATTATTAGCGCGCTACCAATCAATAATTTACTGGTAAATGATCCGAGTTTTTATAAGCGTGGACGCAATTGCCATAAGTACCCTGCCTGGAACTGGGATGGTGTCGACTTTCGTTTTTTGCCCATTAACATTTCGGTTAAGGATAGAAACAATTCCTGCTGTATTTTGCAAGTGAGTACTTCGGTAGCCAGGGTATTATTAACTGGAGATATTGAAAAAAAGGCTGAAAATTATTTAATTCTCAATTATGATTCAAACTTAAAATCTCAAGCAGTTATCCTACCCCATCACGGCAGCAAAACGTCTTCCTCCTATAGATTTATACAAGAAATTGCACCACTTTACGCAATTGCATCTTTAGGTTTTGATAATAAATTTGGTTTTCCACATGCTAAAACCCTGTCTACTATGACTGCCTTAGGTGTTGATTTTTATCGAACCGATGAGTGTGGGATGGTAACTCTATCATTACCTTCCGAAGGAACTATGAAAAAACCAGTTTGTTATAAAAACAACGCATCTTAATTGCATTATATTTTAACTAATTAAGCACAATATGGCCTTATTACCCCCCACGTCATCCCGAACCCCCACGTCATCCCGAGCAAAGCGAGGGATCTCCCTGCAGTGGCACGCTCTTTAACATAAAAAAAAGAATCGTACTTTTAGAAATCCCTGCCACTGCAGGGAGATCCCTCGCTTTGCTCGGGATGACGTGGGGGTTCGGGATGACGTGGGGTGTTACCCCTTAGCTAACCCTTAGCTAACCCTTAGCTAACCCATAGCTTGAATATTTTGATAAATTTTTGTAAAATACAATATCAAATTGAGAGTTTTACCAGCATAGAAGTAGAAAAATGATTGTTTATTGTAATTTTAGTTTATGGAATGTACGTAATCTATCAGAAACTAATAGCATCAATAATGCGGCTAAGTTACTTGGGGTATCTACGCATAAATTAAAACGCTTTCTTGCTCGTTTTACTATCACTGATAAAAACAATGTTGTCCACATACTCAATTACGAATATTTATACCTGCTCAAAGACTTACCCAGCTCGCTACCAGACTATAGAATATTTATTGAGAAAAATGGTGGAGTAATACACAAATTTGAAGAAATGTCCCTTAGGAAAGTCCATCAAATTTTCCAGTTATCGGATACTATCGAAGATTGTGCTAACGCGCTAAATATCAAGATTAGTACCTTACAAAAATGGCTACAAAATAAAACTGAATCAAACAATACAGCTCCCCCCTTAACTTTTGACAACTTTAAAAAAATGACTGAGGCTGATGCTCAGCAACTTTACAACAAAGAATATGATGACTTAGTTATAATGCCTACCTTTAAGATTGCAAATAAAACACTGCATCAAGTGCATAAGGCTTTAATAATCTTGAACACTTTAAGCAAAGTCGCTGAAAAATTTAAGATTCCAACAGTGGACTTGCATAATTTTATTTCATCCTTTACTGATTCAGAAAATAATGTACTTACTAGCTCTCGCTTGCAAAGCATGAGCATTGAAGTTGCTAAAATTTTATTTGAAGAACAATACGGTATTCATGATCAATCTGGCGTCTCACAGAACGATGAACCAATCACTGATTTATCTAAAATAACAGTGAAAGATATATATAGGGTCGCAAAAAAATATCAAATCGGACATGCGTCAAAAATTATTGGAATTGAAGAGACCGCATTAAAAAGATTTTTAGCACGAATTTCATTTACCAATGAAAACAATTGTCTTGAACTACTGAGTTTCGAACGCTTACGAAATATGAGTAAAGCTGACGCAGAGAAATACCTTGATGATGCATTCACAAAACCCAATCCAGGAAAAGAGGCTGTATTAGGAAATTTTACCCTAAGACAATTCCATCAATTACTTATATCATCTTCTGTAAAAATGCTTTCCATTCAATTTAGCACGCCTAAAACTGCATTGCGTCGTAAAATTATCTCAATGCTTGAAAATCAACCAAATCAGTTCAAAATACATTTCAACTTGATTCAACTTAAAAATACGTCGACAGAAGAAGCTGTTACTCTTTTTGGAAATAATTATGATGCATATATGAACCCAAGCGACGTAGCCCATACATCTGCAACAACTAAAGTATCTCGCTCTTCATTTTTTAATGAAGCGAAAAGACAAAATAATGAAACAGTAGAGCTATCCTCTGATAATAGCAAAAAGTTAAAGTTCGCTACTGATGATGATTCAAATAATATTAGTAATTGTAATAACACTATCATCTACAATGGTAACGATTTCAATGATAATGATAATGATTTCGATAATTTCAATTTCGAAGATTACAATTTGGATAGTAATTCAGATAACGATGAAGATAAAAATTATTATCAAAAAAATATGTGGTGACATTCACTTGGCAGATCGATAGCCTGGTCCGGGACAAGGCTCGATCATTGAAATAATCCATTTGCGGATGAATTTGTCCCACCTTTACCTGCCAATAATTGTTCAATTTTAGAATTAGGCACCTTTTGTTGTTCTTTATTAACTGCATAATACAGTGGTGTGTGATCGTTTTCGTCTTTACTATTCACATCAATATTAGTATTTAATAAAATCCATTTTACCAAATTATAATTTTGGCTTTGAACGGCAAGATGTAATATATTTTGTCCAGAAAGATCTACGACATCAATGCAAGCCTTATTTTTAATTAGCTCTTGTACCGCAGGTAAATTACCGGATTCGGCAGCGAGTAGTAAGGCTGTCCTTGCAAAGGTATCGCGTGCATCAATATTTTTACTGGCTGCAATACATTCTTTAATAATTGGCAAACCACTGTACATGGCGGCATAATGAAGAGGATTGCGGTTATTTTCATCAGTCACTTCCGACATGCCCTCTACTTGTAATAATTCTTTTACAGCATTTACTTGCTTATTCAAAATAGCTACATGAATGGGATACCTTGAACGGTGATTACAATTAAAGGCTAATTGACTACGATGTTTCAGCACTTCTTTAATTAAATTATCAAAACCATTGAGAGCCATCAAATGCATTATAGTTTCACCTGATAAATCCACTGCACTTAAAAAATCTTCTTTTTCAATTAATAAATTAAAAATCTCACATTTTTTCTTTTTTAATTCAGGAGTATCACTAATAGCCATAACTAAAGCACTGTACACTGGGAATTGCCCGCTTTTATTAGCGTATATTGGCTGAGCACCCTTGGATAATAACAGCTTGATGGTATTCAAGTGCCCTTTTAAAGCGGCTAAATGTAAAGGGGTCATACCGTATTCGTTTTCGAGATTAAACGCATCCGCAGTGGGCAATTTGAGCGAGTCTAAAAATACATCATAACCCTTATAGGCAGCTCGTTGAATTGCATTCATATCTTCAAACTCTGCTAATACTTTTGTATTGTCTTCAGGTTTCCACACTATAAAATTATCTAAATAGGCTTTAGCTACCTCAAAATACTTTAGGTATACATCCTCGGGCTTCCCTGTAAATTCCAAGACAGCGGATACATTACTTCGGCACCAGTTTTTCAAATCATCTAACTGATCAGCATTCAAATACTCAGTGGTTAAACCCAGATTCTTTTGCAATTCATCAAATGTAGGAGCCATCATAGTCTCACTTACTTTATATTTATATAGGATTTGTATAATTATAGTAAATTGTTAGCTGTTTAGGAAAAAATATCTGATTTATTCCACTTTTTTATTAAAATCAAGACCATACGTTACTCCTCAGGTACGTCATCCCAAATGTCAGGTACATCATCCCAAGCATCAGGTACGTCATCCCAAGCATCAGGTACGTCATCCCGAGCGTAGCGAGGGATCTCCTGACTGTGGCACAGCCTCTAACATATCGATTGTTATAAATTTTTCCATGGTCGGATTAGATATTTTCATGCCATTATTTGATCATAGCCACATAATTTTTTGAGTTTTTTTTAGTTATTTATTTAAACCGTGCCACAGTCAGGAGATCCCTCGCTACACTCGGGATGACGTACCTGATGCTTGGAATGACGTACCTGATGCTTGGAATGACGTACCTGATGCTTGGAATGACGTACCTGATGCTTGGAATGACGTACCTGATGCTTGGAATGACGTACCTGATGCTTGGAATGACGTACCCGGTGAGTTACGACCAAACTTATACTATACTTATAATATATGAGGATTTTATAAGGAGTTTTATCATGATTACTACCTATTTAGCCACAGTAATTGGCTGGTATCTAGTTGTTGTCAGTCTGCTGATTTTATGCCGTTACGAACACGTAAAAAGAGTCACTAAAGACATCATGGCGCAACCAGGCCAGTTCTTCATTGTAGGCATTATTACCCTGCTCTTAGGCTTATTGCTGGTAAGCAGCCATAATATATGGCTGTGGGGCTGGCCTGTAGTTATTACAGTATTTGCCTGGTTAGTGCTGATTGGAGGTTTAATTCGACTGTTTTTTCCTGAAAAAACCCTGGAAATGTGGAGCTCCTTTATGGGCAATGCAATTACAGCACGAGTAGTGGCTCTAATTATCTTTCTAGTGGGATTGTTTTTATTATGCCATGTTTATTGTAAGCATTGGATGTAAAAATACTAGCCTGCTCCGCCCTGCAGACCCATTCTCCCTGGAAGGAAGAAGGGGTCTGCTGTGGTCGAGTTGAATTTATAATTCTCAAGGTTTAAACTGAAGGGATTAATTTCTAACAAGGAAGAATCCCCTTGAAACGCCTACGCATACTTTTTTCCCTAACCCTATTTTTACAAGCACAGCTTGCTTTTTCAGACGCCTTATCTGATAAAATCAATGCCTTAATTAAAAAGGAATTACCGCATGCAACTGTGGGAGTAGTCGTTAAAGACGCGCAAACTGGCACCATTATCTACAGTAAAAATGCTGATAAATTACTATCGCCAGCTAGCAGTATTAAATTATTTACTACTGCCGCCGCGCTCTATCAATTAAAACCTGACTTTAGATTTGTAACCAGTTTATCAAAAAAGGGTAAAGACTATTACCTTACTTTTAGCGGCTCACCTTCTCTGACCGACAAAAACCTTAGCGATCTAATTTTAACTTTGAAAAAAAATAAACCAAATTCTATTGAAGGCAATATTGTTATAGATACCCAACAATTTAAACCACCTTATTATCCAGGCGGCGTTTCTTACGATGATCTTGGCTGGTATTACGCAGCGCCCACTACTGCAGCTATAGTCAACGAAAACGCACTGGCTTATGAATTTACTACTGCCAAAGAATTAGGAATGCCAGTGCAAATCAAGGCGAAAACACCAGGTAAAGGCTTAACCATAATCAATCAATTAATTACCGTCAGTAAAGAAGATGCCAAACATCATTGCGATATGAATATAAAACTAAAACAGCATAATACGGTACATTTTTATGGTTGTATGGCACAAAGCAAAGATCCTAAAATCATGGTCTTGGCAATTCCTGATCCCGAACTTTACGTAGAACAGGTAATCAAAGAAACCTTAGTAAAAAACGGTATGTTACTCAAAGGAATAATCCACAACGGCAGCACTCCTAAAGATGCGCAACTTATTGCCCAATTTCAATCTGCCGATTTACATAAAATGATTGATCATATGCTTAAGGAATCAGATAATTTATATGCTAATAGCCTAACAAAAGAACTCGGCTTAGCAGTTACCGATCATGGTAGTCATAAACAAGGCATGTATGCCATCAAAAAAATATTAGCCGAACATACAAGTATTGATATGAAACAAGTCGAATTAGCTGATGGTATGGGCACGCGGTATAACTTAAGCAGCCCCAAACAAATGGTAAGCTTATTAAGTGACCTTTATAATGATAAAAACCTACGCCCAATTATATTAGAAGCCTTACCACTGGCAGGAGTATCAGGAACTTTAAAAACCAGAATGCTGAAAACGCCTTTAGAAAAAAGAGTCGTTGCAAAAACAGGAACCATGCATGATATAACTTCTTTATCGGGTTACCTGCTTAGTCCTCAGGACAAAACCTTGATTTTCTCAATTATTATTAATGGGGTGAATCAACCCATTGCTAAGGCGAAGAAACTTGAGGAGCAGATATTGATGGCAGTTGATGAGCAATCTCAAGTATCTACCTCATCTTAAAAAAAGGCTGGGCCTTGGCTCATATTGTTAGATTGCTCAAAAATGGGGGTTAGTGATGCTTCAAGTGCTTTAGCTGCTGCTTGTACAAAACTTTTTTTGGTACTTAAGCCATTAGCCCTATGCTCGGACATTTTTGCTTCGATGTCCTCCTGGTTAAAAAATAGGTAGTTTATATAAATTTCGTTTTTACCTGGTATTCTACAATCTATTTCTTCCCAGCCAGCCTTACCATACCCAGAAAAGTACGGGCTATTAATTTTGGCTATTTGATCTTTCCAGTCATTTTTATTGTATTTATAAATTGAAGGCTCAGAACCCTTATCATAAAATGCTATATAGAAATTAGCGACTGCAATAAAGCTAAAGCCACCAGTATCATTTAAATTACGGTCTTCCGTCGTTAGACCCTGACTTCCAGAGAAACCTATAAAAAAGTCATCCCCTTTTATACCTTCTACTTTTCTTAAAAGCAACGCAGGATTCTCTTTTGTTGGCTTCCTGCCGTACGCACCAAATAGTACTTTAATGCCAGGTAGAGACCATTCATTTTGTTGAAGATGTTTCCACAATTTAACAGCCATAGTGTTCAGTACCATAGGCGTGTAATTATCTTCTTTCGGAACTAACAACCTGTTAGGAAAATCTAAGGTATCGAAAGAGCTTTTTTGGTGTGCTTTAGAAATAATAGTGGACCAACTAGCAGACTCTGGAATTTTAAAATACCCCCACCAATCTAACCTATTCATTGCTGCTTTAATAGCTAGAGTCACATCATTTTTGGTTAAGGCAAATGTGATAATTTGATTTAGATATTCTATATCCTCTTCATATGCATGTTGTGATTTTATGAAATGCCTCTGTAAGATTTCCAGAGCATCTTCTAACTTATATGAATTAATAAGATTTTTAACTTTAGTGCTATCGTATCTCATCTATTTTCACTTTGCGGACAGAGCCCGCTTTGAATAAATTTGGAATAAAATACCTATTTTAACGTGCAGACTATCATGGGTACTAGCCTTTGACAAGGCGAAGAAACTTGAGGAGCAGATATTGATGGCGATTGATGAGCAGTCAAATGGATCTAGTCCATCTTAAAAAAAGTAGGTTGGGCCAAGGCCCTGAGGTATCCTCACCTTTTTAAACCCAATCGAAGCTCCCTTCTCCCGCTTGGCGGGAGAAGGTGCCCCGAAGGGGCGGATGAGGGTGGTGATGGTAATGAAATTTTTTTGTCAATGCCACTTTGCTAGACCCTCATCCGCCCTACGGGCACCTTCTCCCCGAGGGGAGAAGGGAGCTTCGATTGGCTTCAAAAAGATGAGGATACCTCAGGCCTTGGCCCAACCTACAAACGACTGGTCGTTCCAACAATATGCGCTCCGACAGTATCCGTTACCCTATCTTCAGCAACTAAACAACCCGGTGCAGCATCGGTATAATCCATCTGAATTGGATTACAAATCATCGCTCGAATAATCCTTGGACCAATTCCTGGCATTCCTGCATGCATTACCTTTCTATTATCTACCAATAAAATATCGCCTTTTTGCCAAATGCAGGAGCAATACTGTTCGCGCATAACTCGTGCAAGATCCTTAACTTCAGCATCAGAAAAACAATCCCCTACTCTTTGAGTATTGGTCATCTGCTCTTTATTAAACTTCGAAGCTCTGTACGTTTTCCACTTGTTTTTTAAAATTTTCAATGAATGCTTGGGTGAATGAAAAAATGCGATAATTGCCACTGCTGTATGTTCTATTGCATTAAAAATACTTAAAGGCAACTTCCAAAAAAAGCGATGCCAATACCAGGTTTTGCCTGGGTAATCATCCATAAAACGCTTACGCAATTCCTTATTTAAAGTAGGCAATTCAAACAAGTTGATTTGCAAGGCTTTTTTCTGATTAAAGGGATGCTCAAAAACACTGGGCTTATACATAAGAATTAATTGATCCTCGCCCTCACCTATAATAGGAAATTTAAACTGTTCACAGATTTTTTTAACGTGGTTTTCTGAAATTTGATACCGTCGTGCTACTTCGCTCAATAACCATTTACCTACAAAATAGGGATTTTTTTCCAATTTTTCTTGTAAGGAAGCACTTAAACTGCGATAGACTTTTTCAGTATTTATTAAACCTGTTTCACCCCCTAAAGTAGAAGGCTCTAAACAACAAAAGCAAATATAAGCAGGCACATCCGCTGAATAATAATTCTCAGTATGAAAACCACCTAAATAAATAGTCCCACCTGTTTTATAAACCGCATTGGTATGTAATACATACTTTAAATCACCCACATGCACACGACCGTTTTCGGCCATAAAGGCTTCGCTTATTCCTTTAAATTCAGGAATACTCAAAACGGTTTTTTCGAAATCCTCATCGGTTTTAATAGCAAAACCACGCAATAACACCGCGCCATAACGCGCTAAATCGCTAATTAATTGCGAGGAATTATCTGCTAAAAATTGCTGTAAAAATGCAGGGTCGCGGTGATCTTCAGCCTCAATCACTAAGGGCATTTCCTGCTCTTTAGATACAATTAAGCGTTCATCCTCACGTAAAAATCGCGAACGTACACCTTGATAAGGTTTATGATTCATTAATTTCCCGAATTTAAATTAGTAACATTCTGCCAATTGACAGTTCCTGGTACTGAAGGGGTAACATAAATTGCATATACTTGATTGGTTGCCTGATTAGGAAAACCAAAAATCTCTTGTGTGGCTGCTATCAATCCACCATAAAAATAACCAATTAAAGTAGGAGTGGTTTGTGGTAAGGCATCTAATTGTAAAATTCCACGTCCATCATAATAAGTATCATTATCAACCGGTAAAAAGTTTGCTACCAAACCTATATAAATATTCGGTGAAGCACCCACGATTGGTGTTACATTCACATACTCTTGACCTTTGCCATGTTCATCGGAACGTACTAAATCTAGTATATTACCGTAATTAGTATCGATGTTATAAACCAACTCACCATTCTCCCAATACAAATTGCTTAAGCCAGAAAAGGTTGCAACATACGATAGCTTACTCGCTTGGCTGTACATCGGTAAAATCGAAGAAGAATATTGATTAGCCTGTTGATTAAGAACATGATCATACGATTGTAACTGGCTGTCAAACATAATGGCATTAGTCCAAACCAAAGCAACTTCACCTGGAGTAAAAGGACCGCCCAAAGCAATTAAAGTTTCGGTATCACCTAACATAGTCGGTGCCAAATTATAATCGCGTCTTCGCCAACCACTCGTAGGATCGGTATTCGTTTTAGTATCCACAATTGAAACAGTAATAGGATGAGTACTTAGATCAACACTGAATTTATAGATGCTTTTGGTGTATGTTTGTACCGGAGTATTCGTGAGGCCACTATAGTTACCCTCATAATCTTGTCCATATGTTAGATAAAAATAATCACCAATTTTTCCTAATTGACCGCCAGTTACTTTAAACTGAGGTGTGCCATCAAGCGTTTTAACATAAGAAGCTAAATTAGTTTGAGCAGTTTCAACAGCATGCATCATTCCTGGAACATCGATTGCGGTAAACGTATCTAAAGTAGTCCAGGTAGTGTTGTCCGCATTAAAATAACCACCAATGACATACATAGTGTTACCGTCTTGCAAAAACTGCGGATCAGAACTGACTAATTGGTTCCTCACCGAAGCTGGCAAATCAGTACTGCTGATACTTACGGAACTCAAAGCCTGGGTTTGTGGATCGTAGACATAAATATCAGTAATAAAATCACAATGACTAAAATCATGGAAATCACCAGTACTACCACTCACTATCAACCATTTACCATTATAATGACCGACTATCGGTTCTCTTAAGGCAGGTAAATTAGCATTCACCGTTACAGGTTGCAAAGTAATATTAGGCAAAGCTTGGCTTACGCACACATTAAAAGGAAATTCAACACCATCAACTGTTGGCGAAGCCCATTCTCTCACGGCTCCTGAAAGAATTTGCCCTTGCATGCCGGTTTGTAAAGCAAGCGTAATAAGACAAGAAGCACCAGGAGCTAATACTGTGCCACACGTATTGGCAGTAATACTAACACCAGATGGCAGAATACTTTTATCAATTACCGTAAGCTCTGCTCCTGCACTAATATTTGTTACCGTAAAGCTTGTAGTGTAGGTAGTAAATGCTGCTGCATTATCAGGAAATGGAGCTGAAGGAGTAATGGATATTAGATGGGCGTTAGCAATTAGGGGGAATAATAATCCAAAACTGAGTAAGGTCTGTTGGTATTTCAACATAAACCCTACACCCCGAGGCATGCCCACGGGGTCCATGGATTTTGCAGACAAGCAGCGGAACGTAGAACTGGTTTTATCCATCTTTGTATTTTCCTTTACATGATGTGCGTATAAGCCACATATACTTCGTTAGTTGATAAAGTCCCTGTATTTAACTGGAATGGATATACCTCAGCTCTTGCACCAAAAGCAGTTGTGCCTAAATTTACATAACGGTATGCCACAGCAATTCGTTCGTGCTTGTTATTAAACTCGCTACACAAACCTATTCCTAACTGATACGCAAAATTAAATTGCGTCCGATTTTGGAATGGAGGCAAGGCTACAAAACCATTAGGACTTGTTACGGTTTCTGTGTAATCACTCATTTGATTCCAAACTGGTCCTGCTCCAATAGTGAGCAGCGGATTTAGGTATTGAAAGTGATCCCAGGTAAACTGGGCTTCTGCCATTAAACGGGTACTTTTAATGGCAAAAGTATAATCGTATAAATATGCAGGTTCATTTCCAACTGCAGTCTCAATCACCCCGCCATTGAACTGATAATTTCCAGGGGTGGTATACACTCCTAAACCAAGAGCAATTGCTGGTTTTTTATCATGACCAGTATATTCATAACCTGCATGAAGACCGATTACGCTGGCAGTATTACTTTGATCATCAATTGGGTAGGCATCGGTAATCAAAACCCCGCTAGTATATGCAATTACAGGATAATCAATGCTCAATTGAGGATAACTGGCCGCAGCATCTACGCCGGCATAAAAATGTCCGTTTGCAGCAAAACTGGCATTTGCTAGCATGGTTAGTGCTATGAAACTGATAAAACGCATAGTATTTATTCCTGATTTTTATTTTTATTATGTTCTTGGATGTCATAGGAATGCTTATCAGCACCTTTATTTACTGGTGTGGCAGATCCTTGATGACAAAACAAACACATGGTACTTTTGCGTTTGGATTTATTGAACTCCGAGCCCGCGTTGGCAAATAAAGCGCTTAGTGAAAAAATTGCAAACAAGACTAGCTGAATCATTACTTTCATATTTTTCCCTTTTTAAATATCTTGCCTTGATTGGTAGAGATAATCAATTATTTTCACTTGGTACGGTATAAAAATAGAGCCTAAGCAATTAGGGCCTGTGAGCATGCCGATGCGCAGTTTAAAAATATGCGTTTACCGTGTTATCGAGGATAACAATCCTGATTACCAAGATGATACAGTATCTCTTGAATAACGATTTGCTGTTCAGGCAAATTTGCAATTTGCTTTTGTAATCTTGTCTGCCAATGATGTTGCATTTTAAGTCTGTCTTGTATCATTTTAATCGTTGGTTTAAATGAATACTTTTCTTTAATAATCGACAATATTTTATTATGGTTCAACTCAAACTGACTTTGTTTATTTAGTAAAAACCAAATGTCATAAATATCCCTTGGCTCATCTCGAGTCATATCAAAGAGCATCCCTATTTTATTTGCCAAAATAGCATTAACTGTCATGACGTTTAGCAGCGGCTTTGTCTCTTTTAAATCACTATATGATTCAATGACACCGGTTATTTGAGTTTCGCCATATATAACTGCATTCATATTAAAATCAATTTTGATCTCTTTGGGCGAACCCACGATCTCGTCAAAACCTTCATAATGCAGAAACATTATTTCCCTGGACTGTATCGATTGAGCCTGTTCAGCAACAATCACTTCGATATTCGCTTTATCCTTAATTTTTTCAAGACATGATAAATCATCTATCAGTTTTTCCTTTGAAAATCTCTTATCTGAGATCAGATCTATATCCTCAGAATAGCGATGATCTTCAAAATAAATCCTTTTTAATGCTGTGCCTCCATAAAAAATAAAATCATCTTTAATGGCACTTACAGATAATGACCACAATATCCAACTTATAATATAATCCTTTTCAATTGTTTCAGCTGGAACTTGGTATTTACTAGCAACCCGATTTATTTCTGCTATGCTGATCATCTATTTAAATACCCTTGTATATTTTCAATGTTCACTCGAATGTGCCATTTTTTATAATATTTACCCTTTTTTTCACCAAGTGTATCAAGTAACACATAATCTTGCGTATGTTCAATTACCTCATGGAGTTTTTGTAAATAAGTGTTGTTACTATTTAATGATTCAACAACATAACCCAAACGTTTTACCGCTGCTTTATTAGCATATTGATAACTATATTGAATCAATTTATCCCAGTTTATTTTTGCATAGATACTCGAAAAACCTTTTAAAACCTCAATTAGGCCGCCACAATAGTCCGTTCTGCTTAAACAATCCAAAATAGTTCGTTCTAAATCGCTGACTTTAACCTTTTCTTG
This sequence comes from Legionella sp., assembly GCA_041662885.1. GTDB lineage: Bacteria > Pseudomonadota > Gammaproteobacteria > Legionellales > Legionellaceae > Legionella. Next base: position 31,717 of record JBAZRP010000010.1, on the reverse strand, counting down.
TTTCGAAACCCACTTCTGCTCTATTCCCCAAAAATGTTCTGGTTTTGTGTAAACAAAAAGGTATTTGATATGATAGATTTCTTTATCTCTGCATCGTTTGGGTAATGTTATTTGAACTTCAGTTAGGGCGTGCGTTGTCATCCCATGAAGTCGCATTGCAGCATAATAAGAAATATAATAATTACTATCTGTGACCAAAGCTTTGGCTATTATTGGCCAGTTACCTAATTGAGTGGATTCTTGCATAGTTTCTAATAAAAGGTAAGTGCCTTTGTTTAAACGATAGACAATTTGGCGATTTATAAGATCACTAATAAACTGTGTGGTCTCTCGACTATTTTTACTTAACAAATCTTGAGCCTCTTTAAGCGTAAAAATATGCTGCCCTTGTTCTTTAAGGGCAGAAACAAATTTTGCACTTATTGGGCCAAGTGTTTTTGATTGGTATTTGCGTGTGCTCATAGTTATATTATATGTAACAAAAATATGTTGTCAACCTTTTTTGGTTACATAAAACGCAATAATCTGAGTTAATAATTAGCTCTTTTTAAACCGGCAAGGTAAAACGAAATGCCGCGCCCTTATTTTCAATATTCTCTACCCAAATCGTACCATTATGTTCATGAATAATTTTTTGGCAAATAGCCAGGCCCAAGCCCAAACCATGTTCCGTAAGCACTGCTTTTCCTCGATAAAATTTTTCGAACACTTTATGCTTTTCATCAATCGAAATACCTGCTCCAAAATCCTCAATACTAATTTTTACTTGATGGGGTTCTGTATGTACAAAAATATGAATTGGTGTATTGGGTGGAGAAAACTTAACGGCATTGTCAAATAAATGCATGAATACTTCTTGTATTAAGTCCTGATCTAATAAAACTAAAGGTGTACTTTTATCTATATCCGTTACCACATCCCTATTACCAAACAAATCATGGCATTTTTTAATTACTTTCTGAATAAGTTTTTGCAGAGATTGCAAGGTCTTGTTTAATTTAATTGCTTGTGTTTCTAATTGAATTGCCAAATGCAAATTATTATTCAATCGATTCAACTTATCAATTTCATGATCAATATTGGCTTCAATAATTCTAAGCTTGGCTCCTTCAATTTCTTTTAAGCTATCAACTGCTTTAATCACTTGTTTTAAGGGAAAACATAAATCATGAAAAATCGCTTGTAGCAGAGAAGAACGAGCCTTATCTGCTTCCAATTGCAAATGTTCTTTTCGTTCTTTTTCCTGCAAGCGAGCCAGCTCTATGGCAAGAGCGATTTGATTGATACAAGACTCTAATAATTTCAGCTGTTCTGGTGAAAATAATTGCCCATCTTTAGGTTGGATTCGCAAAACTCCAATAGCCCCTGAACGCCCCAACATAGGCAAATAGATAGCATTTGAAAAGGTTAAGGTATCCGTCCCAAAACCAGCATTTTGTCGCATGGTATAAACCCATTGCGCAATACTTTGTTCCTTTACGTCCAAGTCCTTAGTATAAGCTCCAATTGCCTGTACCTTTAATTGATTATTCTTGGTTGGCAATAAGGCCACCACCTCGCTATTAAAAACTTCGGCAATATAATTTACACCCATTTCCAATAAATTAGTGACACCCTGAGTAATCGCTAATTTACGATTTAAAATATATAAAGATTCTGTTTGATGTTGCTTAGCCCGCAAAGACTCAGCCTGACGGCGTGCAAGAATAGTTGAATAACTGATAACTTCAGAAACAATGAGCATGACAATTAAGGTCAATACATATTCAAAATTTGATAAGGCAAAAGTGTAATACGGAGGAACAAAAAAATAATCATAAGCAACAACGCTTAAAATAGATGCAAATACCGAAGGACCAATACGTCCTAAAGTTGCAGTAACGGCAACTCCTAATAAATAAATAATAACTATATTACTAGGTGCTACCATGGAGCGAATCATCACCCCAATAAAAGTTACCAAAGAAATCACTCCTAAGGTAATACCATAGGATTCCCACGGTATGGGCGGAGGTCCAATAGTACCTTGCATGGGCTGCTTGCTTTCTGGACCAGTCTTAACATAGACATCAATTTCACCACTATAGCGCAATACCTCATCGACCAAACTTCTATGAAATAAGCTTTGCCAACGTGTACCAATACGCTTCCAAAGCATTATCTGCGTAGCATTATGTTCTCGAGCAAAGTTCAGTATTTCTTTAACAATATCAAAACCGGTTAAAACATAAGTTTCCGCACCCAAAAGCTCTGCCAAACGTAAATTTTGAATTGCATTATTTCTTTGTTGTGCGGATGAGCGAATCCTTGGTCTATCAACATAAACTGCTAGCCAATCAGCCTGCAAACTGGTAGCTATTCGCTTGGCAGACCGAATCATATTTCTTGATTCGGGCCTTGGACCCACACAGACGACAATTTTATCTTTAATGGGCCAAATCTTTTTAATGCCTTCATCATGTCGGTACAACAAAACATCCGTTCCGACACGCGCAGCTGTTATACGTAGGGCTAATTCGCGCAGGGCTATCAGATTCCCTTTGCGAAAAAAATGTTCTTTAGCAATTTCTGCCTGTTGCGGAATATAAATCTTTCCTTCTTGTAAACGTTTTAATAGTTCTTCCACAGGTAAGTCAATAAGCTCTATGGTGTCGGCTCTTTCTATCATTGAATTAGGAACCGTTTCTTTAATGGGCGCTTGAATAATTTGCGCTATATCATCTTTTAAACTTTCAATATGTTGCACATTAAGTGTTGTATAAACGTCTATGCCTCTATCCAATAACTCTTTTATATCCTGCCATCTTTTTTCATGCCGCATTTCTGGTGCATTCGTATGCGCCATTTCGTCTACTAAAATTAAGCCAGGATGGCGTTGTAATGCAGCATCCAGATTAAATTCCTGACACAACTTGCCGTGATACTCTACTATCTGGCGCGGTAATTTTTCTAATTGCCCCAATAAGGTTTCAATTTCCTCTCTACCATGAGATTCGACTACGCCGACCACTACATCCAAATCTTCACTGCGTATAGCAATAGCATCGTGCAACATAGCATATGTTTTACCAACGCCTGGTGCTGAGCCAAGATAAATTTTAAGCTTGCCACGCCTTTCTTTACGCTCTTCCTCTTCTGCTCGTTCTAATAATTTTTCAGGACTTTGGCGTTGATTGACCATGTGCTTTCCTTAAATTATCCAGTGCCAAATTTAACTCCAACACATTAATTCGCGGTTCACCCAATAATAAAAAAGTTCTACCTTTAATATGTTGTTCCACTAAATCTTGTACTAATTTTTCTGATATTAAACGCGCTTTGGCAATCCTTGGAATTTGATAAAATGCAGCATAAGGACTAATTTCCGGATCCAAACCGCTAGCTGAAGCAGTGACTAAATCAACAGGAATTAAAGTGTTTTTACTCAAATCAAATTGTTTTATGGTATTTACTCGCTGCTGTACACTTGCTAAAAAAGTTGCATTAGATGGACCGCTATTTGATGCTGCAGAGGCTGCGCCATTATAAGGAAAAGGTGTGGTGGCAGAAGGTCGACCCCAAAAATAGGATTCAGATGTGAAGCTTTGACCAATTAAAACAGAACCAATAGCAGTTCCATCACGCTCAATTAAACTCCCATTAGCGCGCCAGGGAAAAATAACTTGTGCAAGACTTGTAACCAGTAATGGATACAAAAGACCTGTGACCAAAGTCATGAGCAACAGTAACAGTACCGCTGTTTTGCCGTGTTTCACTACTTCTTCAAACATACAATTCCCTTATTCAAAACCTACTCCAAGCCCAATCCAAGCAAAATTATAACGATTAGTTTAATTCCAATAAACGGCACTATTAAGCCACCTAAGCCATAAATAAGTACATTATTACGTAATAACGTAACTGCTTCTCCCGGCCGATATTTCACACCTCTTAATGCTAGTGGTACTAAAAATATTATAATCAGCGCATTAAAAATAACTGCGGATAAAATAGCGCTTCTAGGAGTGGTTAAATGCATAATATTTAAGGACGCCAAAGTTGGATAACTCGTTACAAATGCCGCTGGCAAAATAGCGAAATATTTAGCAACATCATTAGCGATACTAAAGGTAGTTAGCGATCCTCGGGTCATCAATAGTTGTTTGCCTATCCCAACAATTTCAATTAATTTGGTAGGATTGGAATCCAAATCAATTAAATTTCCTGCTTCCTTTGCCGCTTGGGTTCCTGTATTCATGGCCACTGCTACATCTGCCTGTGCCAAAGCCGGTGCATCGTTGGTGCCATCTCCAGCCATCGCCACCAAATGACCTTCAGCTTGTAACTGACGAATCAATTTTAATTTATCTTCCGGCCGTGCATTCGCTAAGAAATCATCAACGCCTGCTTCGGCAGCAATTGCTGCTGCGGTTAAAGCATTATCCCCTGTCACCATAATGGTTTTTATCCCCATACGGCGCAATTGCATAAAACGCTCTTTAATGCCGCCCTTTACTATATCTTTTAAATGGATAACTCCTAAAACGACACTACCCTCAGCCACAACCAAAACCGTCCCACCTTTACGCGATATCTGCTCCACGTGATATTGGACTGATTCAGGTATGCTGCTGCCTAATTCTTTTAAGTATTCTTCAATAGCAGGAGCTGCTCCCTTACGAATTTGTCGCCCATTTAAATTGGCCCCACTCATTCTGGTTTCAGCAGTGAATGGAATAAAGGTTGCGTTTAAATGACTTAAATCACGGCCACGTAAGCCGTATTTATTTTTTGCTAAAATCACAATACTTCTGCCCTCAGGCGTTTCATCAGCTAATGAAGCTAATTGCGCTGCATCAGCCAAAGTTTCTATAGCAACATCTTGCGCGGGAATAAAATCAATTGCTTCGCGATTACCCAAGGTAATGGTGCCGGTTTTATCCAATAATAAAACATCGACATCACCTGCCGCTTCTACGGCGTGCCCCGACATGGCGATTACATTAGCCTGTATCATCCTATCCATTCCAGCAATACCAACTGCTGATAACAAACCACCGATAGTTGTTGGCGCTAAACAAACAAATAAAGCAATTAACACCGTAATAGGCACTATCTCTGAATGTTTTGCAGCATTAACGGCATAGATTGAAAAAGGCAGCAAGGTAGAACAGACTAATAAAAACACAATAGTTAATGCTGCTAATAAAATACTTAAGGCGAGTTCATTGGGTGTTTTCTGTCGCTTAGCGCCTTCCACTAAAGCAATCATACTGTCTAAAAATGTTTCGCCAGGATTAGCTGTAATGCGAATAATTAACCAATCTGAAATAACCTGGGTTCCGCCAGTAACAGCACTTCTGTCACCACCACTTTCCCTAATTACCGGCGCACTTTCACCTGTAATCGCACTTTCATTTACCGATGCGATTCCTTCAATAATTTCACCATCACTAGGAATAAAATCACCAGCTTCCACTAAAACCACATCCCCTACGCGCAGCAGCGCCGATTGAGTCATAATAATTTTAGCGTTCTTAGAGGCCTTAGCTAATTTTTTAGCTAAAATTTCGTGTCGCGCCTTACGTAAGGCTTCGGCCTGAGCTTTACCTCGCCCTTCTGCCATACTTTCTGCAAAATTTGCGAAAATTAAAGTCGCCCACAGCCAGAAACAAATATTAAAAATAAAAGAACCCGAAGCCTCACCTTGACCTCTAAGAGCCTGGATAAGCAAACCGGTGGTAACAATTGAACCAATATAAACACAAAACATCACAGGATTACGGATTTGATGTTGCGGAACTAATTTCAATAAAGAGTTCCATAGAGCAATCTTTATAATTTTGGTATCCCAAAGTGATAAGGCATGAATTTTAGTTTCCATAAGTTCCCCACAAACGTAACTGCTCAACTATTGGGCCTAAAGCTAAAGCAGGCAAAAACGAAAGTGCACCAATAAGAAAAATGATACCAATCAATAAAACGATAAATAAAGGCGTATAAGTTGTTAACGTTCCTGAACTACTCGCTATTAATCTTTTTTGTGCTAAGGAACCTGCTATAGCCAAAACTGGGATTGCTATCCAATAACGTGCAAGCAACATCAATAGTGCGCCTAAGCAGTTATAAAAAGGGGTATTTGCATTAAGTCCCGCAAAGGAACTGCCATTATTATTCCCCATGGAGGTAAAGGTATACAATAATTCAGTAAAGCCATGCGGCCCTGAATTAGCAAGAGCACTAGTACCCATTACTGTCACCGATGCTAAAGCAGTAGCCAACAAAACGATTAAGGGCATTAGCAAAACAGTACTAGATGCCATTTTCATTTCAAAAGGTTCAATTTTTTTACCCATATACTCGGGTGTTCGACCAACCATCAAGCCTGCAATAAATACAGTAATAAGTACATACATAATCATGCCGTACAAACCAGAGCCGACTCCACCAAAAATAACTTCACCTAAATGCATCATCCATAAGGGAACTAAACCGCCAATAGGTGTATAAGAATCCAGCATGGAATTAACTGAACCATTAGAGGCGGCTGTAGTAGCAGTAGTCCAGATAACTGAATTCACGATACCAAAGCGCGTTTCTTTGCCTTCCATATTCCCGCCCGGAAATTGATTTATTTGGGGAATTTGATCAATACCCATGCTCGTCAATGCCGGATTGCCCTTTTGTTCAAAAGCATTGGCAATCAAGACAAAGGGGATAAAAATTAGAACCATCGCGATAAGCAAAGACTTTCCTTGACGTTTATCTTTAAGCATCAAACCATAGCTGTAACACAAAGAAGCTGGGATTAATAAAATAGCTAACATTTCTAAAAAACCACTTAGGGGTGTGGGATTTTCAAATGGATGGGCTGAATTCACATTAAAAAATCCGCCTCCATTAGTGCCTAATTGTTTAATAGCTATTTGTGATGCGACTGGTCCCATGGGAATAACTTGTTGACTTGCCGCAGCTTGCGGATCCATAAAAGATACTTTTTGATTAACCTGTAGATTTTGAATCACACCTTGCGATACTAAAATTAAAGCCAATAAGAGCGATAAGGGGAGTAAAATATATAAGACACCACGAACTGTATCCACCCAAAAATTCCCAAGCAGTTTGGTTTCATGCCTGGCAATTCCTCGTATTAATGCCACTAATAAAGACATACCGGTCGCGGCAGAAATAAAATTTTGTGAGGTCAATGCCAACATTTGCGTCATATAACTCATAGTGGTCTCACCACTATATGCTTGCCAATTAGTATTGGTGGCAAAACTAACAGCAGTATTAAACGCTAAGTAGGGTGTCACGGCTGAAAATTCTTGCGGATTAAATGGTAAGAAATACTGCATTCTTTGAATGCCATAAACAAACAGCAAACCTAATAGATTAAAGGCTAACATGGATAATAAATAACACTTCCAAGTCATTTCATGACTGGCATCAATACGACAAAATCGATAAAAAAATTTCTCGATGGGATTGAAAATAAAATCCAGGAAACAAGGCTGATTTTCATAAACCTGAGCCATGTACCTGCCTAGAGGTTTCACCAGAAGTAATAAAACGACTAAATATGCAAGTAGTTGCACCAAACCAATTTCAGTAAACATAGAGTCCTTTCTTTTTGATTGTACTATTTTGAGTCCATCATTACGAGCGTAGGTTGGGTCATTGGCCTGAGGGAGCTGCGCCCTCAGGCCAATGACCCAACCTACGGTACTAAAATAATTCCGGTTTAAACAATACAATTAATAAATAAACAAGTAATCCCAAGGTAATCAAACCAGTAATCCAATAAATACTCATCATTCACTCCTTGATAATGAATCATAAAATTCGATTAAACCATAACAGATCCCAAAAAATACCAGCGGGAGTACTATAAATAACAGATCGTCCATGCTGCCTCTGTTGAAAGGTAAACAATCTACTATAGTACCGACTTTCTCAAGAGTTGACAAAAAAATATGGTATGGACATAATCGGCTGGTGTTTTACACGCAAACATTCTTAACATTTTTAAAGGATTAAAATGAAAAAATACCGTACATTGACTCCTTTTTTTGCGGCAGCAGCCTTTTCCTTAATTACCAATACCGCTTCAGCAGATCCTGAGCGTGTGCAAGCTGATTTTACTTGCCCAAATACTTCTATGGTTTCTAATTTTGGCAACTATATTGCTGGATTGGGCATGGAATTAATTTTAGGCCAACATAACCCAGTATATTTTAAAACTATCACTTGGCCAGTTGGAGTCCCAGCTAATTTAGGCAATTACACTAATTCTGCAACCGGTTATGACAGCACTAAAGCAACCGTTACTTGTAGCTATGCCAGTACGGATCCAGCAGAGCCAGCATTTGATATAAGCTATTATGTTACTAATGGTTACGGTGGTCGTATCCGTCAACAAACAAATAGCACTATCTACATTATTTTCCCTTTAGGTTTCCATAATTAATAAATGATTTCAAAGTGCTGGATTTATTGTTCCAGCACCATGTTGTAACAGCAAAAAATTCCAACAAATGAGGAAAAAATGAAAAAAAACTACCCACGAACGTGGTTACTCGCATCTTTAAGTTTCATTAGTACTGCAAGCCTTGCGTACGGCCCTATTCTTACAACGATAACATTTACCTGCCCTTGTGTTAATTCCATCACCAAAGTTACTGACCATCTAGAAGGTAATGGGACAGAATTCATAATCGATAATAATAATCCAATTATTTTTAAATCCAGTGATCTTCCTGCAAATATACCCGGTGATTTTAGTAATTACAGTGTTGAAGCTATTAATTACTACAGCACTCAAGGAAGTGTAGTCTGCACTTATGAAAGTAGTGACAGCAGCCAAAGTCCTGTGTCATTATCTTATTTTATAATGAATGGAATTGGTGGCACCGTACAGGCGCATTCAAACAATTCTATTATGATTCGCTTTCCGCTTGGGGTAAAAATCACTTAGGATTCCAAGCGTGGGTTGGGTCAATGAAGTGAGGGCTCAACCTATACTTGTTGTTTTTACTCGGATCGCTGTTAATTAATTAGGGAGATGCCATGCAAATAGCACAACGACTTAGTTTAATTTTACTTCTTATATCAAACAGCATATCTAACGCGGGTCCTTTAGATTTTTATTATCAGAACAAGCAACTTCCAACAGCGCCTTCTTCTGTTCAAGTACAAATGTTTAAACAATTGTTAAACCATATAAAACCTGACAAAGGCAGTTTTAACCAACGTTATTATATTGATGAAACATACGGTCCTAATAATGACGCACCCGTATTTTTTTATATTTGTGGACAAAATACCTGCACACCTAATGTGTTAACTGGTGCCATTAGAGAATATGCTCAAAAATACCATGCTAAACTTGTCGCCTTGGAACATCGTTATTACGGTGAAAGTATTCCTGTGGCCAATTTTTCTGTCAAAGAAATGCGTTTTTTAAAAACAGAACGTGTGTTAGGCGACTTAGCTAATTTCCAACAACAGATTAGCTCTGAAAAAAAATGGACTGGACGATGGATAGCTTTTGGTAGTTCTTATGCTGGTTCCTTAGCTGCTTATTACCGTTTACACTACCCACAATTGATAGCTGGAGCCATTGCTTCTTCTGCACCGGTTATGGCTACAAATAATTTTTATGAATACGACAAAGAAGTAACACAACAAGCTGGAACACAGTGCGCTCAAGCAATACGCAATGTTGTTTCTGATATTGAATCAAACTTAAATAATCCCTCAAATTTAGCCCATTATAAAGCTTTATTTGGAGTATCTAAAGTAAAAAATCCAATTGATTTATTAAGTTTAATCGCTGATGTCGCGGCAGTTTCCATTCAACAAGGACACAAAGAAGAATTCTGCTCGGCACTTTTATCCAGCTTTTCCCCTGTTGAAGCCTACGCACAATTTGCTAAAAACGTATATAAAGAAATGCACATTACAGCCTATGATCTAACACCTCAAGCAGCATTAAGTGAAAAGGTACAAGATTACAAGCACGATTTTGGTTTAAGGCAATGGTATTATCAATCCTGTACTGAATACGGCGATTGGCAAAATGCTAATCCCAATCCATTTTTAACAACACGCTCCCTACTCATTAATGCCAAATACCATCAAGAAGTCTGCAAACGTTTATTTGGAATTACGAGCCTTGCTAATACTGAACTAATCAATAAAACCTATTATTTGCCATTAAGAACTTCTAAGGCATCGCATATCTACTTCACCAATGGTGAATTGGATGCCTGGTCTCATTTATCCATGACTGAAGCTAATAATAATACTGAAAACACGCAATTGTATTATTATGAAATCGTTCAAGGCAAACAAAGCGATGATTTACTTGCTCGAAATACAGCGGATTCTAAATCATTACAATTTGCTCGAACCATGACTGAGTTATTAAACCAGGAATGGATGGTGGGTTGTTTGGATTAATGTACCTCGTAGGTTGGATTAATGTACCATAGCCGTCAGGCTATCAAGTTTGTCGTCCCCGCGCAGGCGGGGAGCCATCCATAAAGTGGCACTGAGCCAGTTTCAGAAGATCCTTCACTACGTTCAGAATGACGTGGCAGTGCCCGGACTGCGCACTGCAATTACCAGACTGCGCACTGCAATTACCGAACTGCGCACAGCCATTAAGTGAAGCACTAGAGCCCGTCATCCCGAGTGCAACGAGGGATCTCCGAAAGTGGCACTGAGCCAGTTTCAGAAGATCCTTCACTGCGTTCAGGATGACGTGGCAGTACTCGGACTGCGCACTGCCATTACCAGACTGCGCACTGCCATTACCGAACTGCGCACTGCCATTAAGTGAAGCACTAGAGCCCGTCATCCCGAGTGCAACGAGGGATCTCCGAAAGTGGCACTGAGCCAGTTTCAGAAGATCCTTCACTACGTTCAGGATGACGTGGCAGTACTCGGACTGCTCCGGGACGACACTATTAGATATTATTTAGTTCAAAAATTCCTTGAGCTTTACCCTACCATCTCCAGGGCACTTTCTTAACTGCCTCTTCGGAATTATATGCCAGATTAAATCCATCAGAATCAGAATAAGCAATGAAAGTACCTCTTGCGACCTTAATTCCCAAATTATTCGGTGCCGCCTGACTTCCTGAACGCTTGGGTACATTGTAAATTTTTATCCGAGGATCAGAGCTAGGAATACAGCCTAAACTTTTCTTATCGCAACCATCGCCAACAATAAGTAATTCAAAATTACTAAAAGTTTACATAAGAACAGATTCTATAGTTGGTGTAATGTGAATGCCGCGATCGGCATATGCTATAACTACGCTGAATAAAGGTTTCTGTTTGTTTTTTTTAAAACTGTTTAAAAATCGATTCAACATAAGCATTGCTTAATCAAAGATCGTGGTTTTTGATAATAGTATCTTGATGGCTTTATATATTCAATATACCAAGTAACGCGATAGTTCCTTAGTTACTTCAATTGTACTGTAGGAAGCAGCGTATCTAATTCATCAGTGTATTGCCCGCCTTGACTCTGAAAAAATAATAACGGAGATTTATTCGTGTAGATTGAATAAGCACCAAGAGCAATTAATCCAGGAACTAAACCAGTTATTAGCAGGCTCAAAACTACAAAACAATTTTTTGAATAACGTACCCAGTCTGCATCACGGTGTTTGTTTATTTTTGATTTGGCATCATTTAGTTCTAGTGCTTGAGCAAATAAGTTAATGCGTGCACTTGGCAAGGGTACCTTCGTGCTATCAGTTAAATTCTGTAATAAATTGAAAACTATCCTATGTTTATTGAGAATTTTATTATACTCAGTAGGGTTTTTCAGTTTATTTTTAAAAGTTGGCAATCTGGCTTGCTGGTTCGTATTTAAAGCAACTCCACTTTTTTTAAGTGTATTTTTGGCTTCTAGGTATAGGTGCTTTAAATAATTTTTAGTTAAGGGGATTAATTGTTCCTGTATCAGGATATTGGATTTTTGTTCTGCTAGGGAAAGCGTTTGGTTTGTGGTGCTTTCAATATCTTGGCTTCCAATACCAATGTCTCTTGTTTCAATACCAGTACCAACACCAACATCGTGCGTTTCAATTCCTTCACCAACACCAACATCCTGTGTTTCAATATCGGTACTAACACTAACCTCTATGTCCCGCGGCTTGTCCGCGGGATCCAGATCTTGTGAGTTAGTCGAGCCTTCATGCTCTATATTTAAATCCGGCTGGATCCCGCGGACAAGCCGCGGGACGTAGATATTGACGTCATCAACACCAACAGCAACATCCTGCGTTTCAATTCCTGCACCAACACCAACATCCTGTGTTTTAATTCCGGCACCAACACCAACATCCTGCGTTTTAATTCCTGCACCAACACCAACATCCTGTGTTTCAATTCCTGCACCAACACCAACATCCTGTGTTTCAATTCCTGCACCAACACCAACATCCTGCGTTTCAATTCTTTCACCAACACCAACATCCTGCGTTTCAATTCTTTCACCAACACCAACATCCTGCGTTTTAATTCCTTCACCAACACCAACATCCTGCGTTTTAATGATAATACCACCCATGCCAATAGCAAGATGAACAATTTTATTATAAAGAGCCATATTAGAGGGATTGAATAGAGGTTTTATTACACTGCTTACATCTACCTTCTTAACAAGTACGTATTGTGCAATCCTGTCTACCAGCAAGACCTTGGCTGACTCTATACTATCAATCAAGTGCTCAAAATCCAGATTGAGATCCAGATTTTTAAACTGATTTATGCTCAATAAAAAATGAGTCAACGTATTGTGAATTTGTATCAGATCTGAGACTAAGACTTTCTCATCCTGCTGATCTTGAATCAACATTCGAGATGTTATTTGTGCTTGCCTAATTAACTGATCTGATTTGTTAGTTAAAGCAAGTGCTAGCTCTTGTTTAATTAGGGTTAAAACAGTTTTAATTAACTTAGATTGCCCTTCACGCACACACATTTCAATGCTTGTGCACATTGCCTTAATTAGTACATCCAAGTCCTGAGCATCATCTAAATAACATCGTCTAAATTTCGCTAATAATACTGCAACCGCTTCTAAAATAAGTGCGCGCACTTTATCATTATTGACTAAAGACTCGTAGAAATAGACATCTTGCGACTCGTCACTATAATATTTATTCATATCCAATAATTCAAAACTCATAGCACTATCGGAAATTAAATATTCTTGTTTGGCTAAATTTATTAAAAAAGTAACCGCGCCTAAAATCAATTCGGCTAAAGGTAAATCCTTATTAAAGCCCATTTCTTTATTAAGATACAAACGAGCATGATCCTCATCTAAGAACTCTGTCCCAGGAAAAGGAGGTAGCACATCTGCTAAAAAATAATCTTTTTGCTGTTTGTTATAAACAATACGATCATTAGTAATAGACATTACCAATCCTTGTAATGCTTGTTCTTGATTTAATAAAGGATAATAAGTTTTATTAAAATGTTCGTACGCTAAACGATTTTTAACAATTTCTTGGTACAGTTCCAGATAAGTATTTCTTGCACCCGCAGCATCCTGCATAAAAGCGCTAATAAGTGGTTTTAATTCTGAATCAATCGGAATTAACGACAAATCTATGGGCAATTGATAGTGATTACGTCTCAGAAAATCGATGATTTTCAAAATTAATAATTGCTGTAGATGCTTGGTTTCTCTATTGGCAATAGTTTCTGGGACAAGATTTTTTTGTTGATCTTTAAAATTTCCTGAACCGGTGCCATGATGACCTGGATAGCGAATCAATGAAACACTAGTCTTGGGCGAAGTTGCTGCCGGAATCACCACTTTAAAACCGCGGGTTCGCTCATTCGCATAGACAATTTGTACGTACTCTTTAACGAGCGCGGGAACAGTATAAAAACGCTCATCGAACCAATAAGCAATAGGAATACCTAAAACACTTCCTCCAGGAACTGGATCAATATTAAAAATTGCCAAGGAAAGCTTATCTATATTTTGAATACTGTCTTTTAGGGCACTAAATTCTTTATCTCGCAATTTCATTGCCAGCTTAGTTCGTGGACAAACACTGTTTATAAGCGCTTCATCACCGCATGTATTGGTTAAGATAAGCTGTTTTATACGCTCTAACTCATGGGCTATTAATAATGCTTCTATTGCACCTCGGCTATGAGCCATGATGCAAATCTCAGTCTCACCACGACTTAGCGCCTCCAATACATTAAGCACCCCACGGGCAATTCTATCACCAACATTAGAACCTAAAGTTTCAGGACCTTCAATCAGTACCAAGTCGTTGTTATATATATATTCTACTGAATTTAATTGTGCATCGTTGTGGGTTTTTAGTTGCAGATTACACCCTGCAATTAAGTTAGCAATAAGACTTAATAATTCGCCTTTTGGGTAATCTTCAGTTGTATTAGGTGTGTATTTAGTATCCGTACCTTGCAAAATCAGAGTGAATGGCATTATTTGTGCATTTGTTTAAATTAAAGATCCATTGTATTTAATATATCCTTCAAGATCAAGATAGATACGTGAACGTTTACGCTTTCGGTAAGGTTCACGTTTTTAGAGGTACTAATATCTTGAAAAAAAGGTCGCTTGCTGCTGCGCACTTTCTGAAATATCTTTTAACTCTTGCTCATTATCCTTAGCAGCATTGATTTCATTGATTTCATTGATTTTTTGATCGGCCAAAATAGCATCATCCGCTTGCACAGTATTCGATTTATCTACTCCGGCATTGTTGACATTGACCCAAGAAGTATCTGATTCCCAAGAGGCAGGTCTAGGACCAGTGCCCGTTGTAGCGCAGCTTGTCATAAACAGAAACAAGCCCAAAATACCGATGAATTTCATGTACATCTCCTCTACAGCAACATCATATAGTCATAAAAAAACCTATATCTGTTCAATTATAGACCATAAATGACTTTATTGAGATCGGGAACTAATTTTTTATGAACAGGGCTCAAGCTTCACTGGGGCTGGCAATTACATAAAATCATGGTACAGTGATGGTTTATTTTTTACCTGGTTATAAGGATTGAGCAATGACAGTTTCAAGACGTGTTGTGCAATTAGCTATGCTGTATTCTCTTGGATATTCTTCTGCTTTCGCAACGAGTAACTTTTACATATCCTATTACTCTCCTGCAGATGTAACAACGCAAGCAAGCTACCAACAAAGCAAAGGTGTCAATTCTACTATTATTTGGGAATTGTCTGGCGATGTAGATCCGGTTACCAACCAAGCAAATTCTTTAATTTATGCCTTATATGCAGCCAATAAAACGGGTTATAATATCGCTTATTGGACCGATTGGAGCATTTATCCAGCTAATCGCGCCCTACCTTATAATGCTTATTTCATTCCTGGGGCAATTGACCCTGCGGGTAATCCCATTAGTAATCAAAATTTCGATGATAAGGCAAAATATTTGAATGCCTTGGTTTATTCATTTTTAGAAATGGCACCAGATGGTACTGTTTATTTTAATGACCCTTGGTCGGATCTGTTAAAAACAGACAGCTGGTGCCAAAATGGTGACAACCCTAGTTGTAGTTATGCCTACACATCTATAGGCAAACCATATAATGCGCAATACGGTAATTTTGAAGCTTTTGCTAATTATTCTAATGGTCAATCTTTAGATAAATATTTTTCTGTTGGTGGTTACGGACACGATGCATCCTTCGAACAAATTTTCGGAGATTCTGCAAAAATCGATACCTTCGTTAACTCGACATTTGCCATTTTACAAAATTATAAGTTAAGCGGTATTGATTTGGATTATGAAAATCCGAATATGACCCAAGCACAATCACAGCAATTTTCTGATCTAGTGCACGCTTTAAATAGCAAACTAAGTGGCACGACATACAAAATAATGGTAACCAGTTTAGCAAATCCCTCCTATTTAAAAGGACAATTGAATGCAAATCACGGTTATGCAGATAATGTTTTAAGTACTATTGCTAGTCTGTCACAGGTACGCAGCATTAATCTCATGACTTATGATTTTTATGGGGCCTTTAATTATGACCCTTCGGGCAATGGCAGAACTGGATTTATTGCTGATACGTATTTGCCGAATAATGCACCTGAAGGAGTGCTAACTTTTGCAGCGAAAGAGTCCATAGACACATTAATAAAACTAGGAGTACCCGCTAACAAAATCAGTGGTGGCATTCCTACCTACGGTCGCGCATTGGCGGCAATCAATAGTACTGATGGTTTAAACGACCCAATAAGTGGTGCTTATACAGGCTTGTTTGCCACCATTCCCGCAACTGCCATAATTCCGCGTGGCGATTTGGATGATAATTCCTGCGAACAGGCAATTTACCCTCTAACTGCTAATTCCTGTTCCGGCTCTTATACCTACTATTATATTATGAGCAATTTTACAAACGCGAATTTTACAACTGTGGACTGGAAAAACGATGATACTGGTAGTTTTAATGGTACTAGTGCCTATACCTACCAATACAACCCGCCAGTTAGCAAAAATTATACTTTAGAAGTTTCTAATTTAAGTAGTATAGCTGGAAGCCAAGTTCTTGGTATTAGTAATGGCACGGTTAGTATTGGTCAATTAGATTGGATGAATCCTAATGATGATAAGATTTATAATAATGATACCAATCCTAGTGTAAGTGCCATTCAGGGTGCCAGTAATTTAATTGTCAATTGGAATAGTCCTTATACGGGTAAAAATTATAACTGTGTCGCTTTTAATTTTACGAGTAATACGCATATTATGATTAATCCGGAAACTGGTGCTTGTGAGATCAAGGCATTCTGAATTATCTGATTCCGGATTATAAGGAAATTAAATGAATTCAAATCCAAAACAATCCTCAGTTATTGTTTTGCATGAACTGATTACTGATTCAATTATCCTGACAAAACGTACTGAAAATTTACGCAATCATCCTGGAGAAGTCTGTTTTCCTGGTGGCTTTCAAGAAGCTAAAGATAGTAATTTATTCCAAACCGCTGTAAGAGAGTTGGAGGAAGAGTTAGGCATAAGTGCCAATAGAGTGACTTGCGTCAGAGAATTAACGTTGGAAAAAACTTTAAGGGGTGTTTTCATTCATCCTTGGCTCGCAAGTATAGAAACAATTATTCCTTATAAGCTTAATGCGAATGAAGTAGCAAAACTTATCAAAGTACCTATGGCTTTGGTCTTAGATGCAGGAAATTATCGAGAGTTTACTATAAGCCGTGCCGGTAAAAACTACCAAACTTGGCAATTCTTACCAGCAGAAGAAGTAATTTGGGGTGCTACTGCGCGAATAATGCTTAATATGACCTCAAAAAGCAAGTTAGGGTAAGGGCCGTATCGTCACTTGTTCCAATCCTCATTAAAGCACCCTTCGCCCGCTTTGCGGGAGAAGGTGCCCCGAAGGGGCGGATGAGGGTGGTGATGGTGGCAAAATATTTTAGACAGTTCCACTTTGCTAAACCCCTCATCCGCCCTACGGGCACCTTCTCCCCGAGGGGAGAAGGGAGCTTTAATGAGGATTGGAACAAGTGACGAAACCTCAGTACTCAACCTAGATTTCCTGTAAAGACGTCACTTGCGAAATATAGGCAAACACAATACAATGTGCGATCTTTGTAGTCATCCAGCCTTTTTTGACCTTTAGTACAACCTATGAATAAAGAATTACACCAAATATTTCAATTACTTTTCAGTGCAATAGGCCATGGGGCAAATGCTGCTGCTGCCGCTGATAATTCAGAGCTTGAGTTTCTTGCCTCTTCGTTTACCAGTCCATTAAATGACCAGAGTGTTAATCAAATAAAACTTTGGATTGAGGATGCCAGAGCTCTTGAGATAGATAAAAAGACTCTAGCCAATATGCTCGGGGACTTTATGATTGGCGCCAGCTCACTTCAAGGTAATAGTACCTACAAGGTACCTGACTTTCTAGCTAAATATTTTGCGCGGTTGGAATCAAAAAACATACAACCAAAACTTAAATCTGGCCCTATCCCTTCCAAAAGTTTTAGCAAATTATTCAAGCAATGTTTTGAGTGGGAAGAAGGATTATTTTATCCTTGCTATCTCCAATCAATAACGGATAATTCAACTTCGATAGTTGTGAAAAATATCATCAATACCATAAAAAAACTGCCTGATAATCATTTTTGTTTAATACCTTTCGGTTGGCATGGTAGACCCTCAGGCCATATCATGTTATTACAAATTACTCGCACCAAGGATACTTACAGTGCGATTTCAGTTACAACTGGGAACGGCATTGACCCTTACCACTCCGGTACCTATAAAAATTATAAGCTTTATACAACACCCGCAGTTTTAATTGAGAATATACCTCGAGAAAAAATGGAAAGTGAGGTTCTTTTTGAAATCCTGCATGATTTAAAAAGTACGGAAAACCCACTCATAAATTACTCATCTTTTCAGATATATGAATTATTTATTGCCTCACTAGGAGGTACACCGGTACCGAATAAATTCGTCGATGCTGTATCTGCACAAAGAGGCGGCACTTGCAGCTGGAAGGCATATACAGCCTGGTTACAAACCATACTTCCAGAACGAGAATACAAAGAATTCATCATCAGGATAAAATTAATTTCAACCCTCTGTTATCTGATAAAACACGGTGATGAATTAAATAAAGATGCAGGATTAACCAATTTTCTATACGAATGTTCCGAAAAACTATTTCATACTATTAATAAGTTTACGCAACAATTTAGTGACCAACCCAATGAGCTCTTGCCAATTTGGCTCTGCATCAATTGGGTTATCCGATCGGCTGTACTACAAATGCAAGCACCAGGCTTGAAAAGAATACTGGATTTTAATCAACTATTAACGTTTGCATTAATGCCCAAGCAATCCAAACCAAAACCAGAACCGAAAACCAATATGAATTCCTTGCCAATCGAATGTGATGGCTTTAAAGAATGGAGTTCATTGGATGGATTTGAATCACAGCTGATTGACCAAAGTGCATCTTCAATTCCAGAGTACAACACCGGTACTTTGGCCAGTTATCTAGAAGAACAATTTATCAAATGCAAGCCTGATATTAAAAATTTCATTGAAGTCGCGCAAACTGCACATACCATAGAACAAATCATTTTTAATCTACCTTATCCGCATAAGCCCAATGAATACGGCTCATTATCCAGTGAAGAACGCTGTAAAATCGCATGCATACTGTATCATTTCGCCTTTAAATACGCTCATTATGATTACATTATCAGTACCGATAAGATAAATAGCCAAGTTCTGGTTGGAAAATGCTATGCACTCATCTATCATCTAAACGTATTAGAAAATCCGTCAATTTATAGCTTCTATATACCAGTAATAAATACTAAATTTCTCAAGCACAGTTCTTTCTATTCTGAACCTGAAACTAAAGTTCGAGCCTTGGAATTGGTAGCGTATTTTTCCTCTTTTCCAACCTATAAACAGCAGCTCGATTACAGCATATTTAATGAATCTGCATATCCGGAAGGTCAACTTTATATCAAATACATGAAAAACAATCCTGTTTTCATAGCTGAGGTTGAAAAAAAGTATAACAGAAATATTCTAAACCTAAGTTATAGACAATTGATGATTGAAACGCATCTATACTCTATTTGTAATGGACAAATGCTTCCTGAAACCACATTCTTTTTACAAAATTGTGCACTTTTGAACCGAATTTTGTATCAAGAATTCGGCTTAAATATCAATACCTTTTTAGAGGCGAAAAATTCACTATTTAACGTCGATTTGAATAACAGCAGTGTTGAATCAAATTACACCATCAAGTTAGGAAACACCATTGTATTTTCAATTGATATAATGAAACCAACACCCCTTGCTTTTGAAAATGCTACTATCACACCGAATCTCAAAATTAGCACATATACCAATTCTGATTATGTAACAGAAAACGTACTACTAATGAAGGCAGCACAATTAAAACCAGACAGGATTTCGCAAAAAATGTGGCAGGATTATGCCCTAATTAATTTTGTTGAAAACCCAAGCATCCAGCAAGTCCTGGGATTTATTAAAACGCACAACGCTAATTTATGCGTCGATACAGTATTAAACAGCATTAGCGCCCTGACCAAAAACCCAAACTTTTTTTTACAAGTGGATTTTAGCCCTCATGCCCTTATTGAACTAATAGCGGAATTAATTCGTACAGCCAGCCTCTATCAGGATTTGCAAAGCAAAACAATTGCTACTCAACTAATATACTCTGCAGTTACATTAGAATTATCATTATGGACTATTAAGAAGGACTATATCCCCAACTTGAGCAGTTTCATTGATTTATTGACAAAAATGGTACACCAGGATATCACTGCACCGAAAATAAAGTTGTTAAATTTAATCTACTGCAAATACAAGATCAACCCGAATTGCTCACAAGAACAACTAAAAAAATTATTTAAATTACAGATCTTGACCCGAATTTCTGCTATCTCAGTTTATGGTGCCCCTTTTCAGTTTATAGACGGCAAAGAATTCCTACTCAATCATAATTTTCAACAAGATTTGAACTATGCCTTAACTAAAGTTGAAAATCAGGCACTAATGTGTCAAGCCCTTCACCTGACCTTCAAAAATCATCCTCTAATGAAGGAACAACAGGTAACATGGCAAGCAGATATAAAAGACAGTACTGTTTTTGTATCTCAACTAAAAGATCAAATGATTAGTTTTAATTTTAACCGATGGGAATTGAAATTCGCTGATAAGTCTGTACGTCAAGTTCCTGAGGTACTCTATAATTCTTTAGCCTATAAACTGCTGCTTCATACAAAAATATCCTTAGGCATAGTAGAAGAGTCTGTGTCTGAAACAACAATGACCGTACACGATAATGATAAAATAATTCATTTCAAATACGACAAACTGTCCAGGACAGTCACAGCAGAACTGACTGTAGAAAAACCACCACAACCACCAATATCTGGAATAGTCGCTCAAGATATTTGTTCTCTTTTTGAAGAAATTCCTGGTAATGCATTTACCCTAATTGATTCTATGGGAACCCGCGCCTCTTATACACAAAATTGCATAAAATACACCGAGATGATTCCTGCAAGCCGAGTTAACAGCATTACCTCTCAGATTGAATACGGCTATCTACTTGCATGGTATGAAGATACCAACAAGATTTCGTATTACGCAAACATACCTGAGACATTAGATAATGTTTTGAGAGATTTTTCCTTGGGAAGGAGTTACTATGTATTAGTAGATTCAACGACCAATCAAATCAGCAAATTACAAGTAATGCGTTTTAGTTTGTCTTTTACCTATTCTGCGGGCAAATTATTATCAAAGCAAAATCCAGGATATTATATTTCCACAATCCAGGAAATACCTGCTTTTGGTACTTTTAGAAGCTATTTACTGTTAAATTCAGATACTAATTCCGAGTCACTTGCACTAATTCCATTAGGATCTTTAGAAATTTGCGAAGAAAACACCTTAACACTAGCCAGTGCAAATCGATTAAAACAACATGAGGGACTCACGGGTTATGTGGCTATCAAATTGGATGAGACTAAATTCCCAAAACCGAAGTCGATAATAGAACACATAGTCCTGGCGCAAATTTACTTAAGCCAAAGGTTGTATGCTCGAGCATTCCAATCCTTACTTGCGGCAAGATCCCCTTTATTGTATTCAAAAACCATACAAAATCTATTATCCAGCATTTTATGTATCAATAAAAATATAAACTTTGATCTGCATCCTGATTTTATACACTGTATTTTACAAACAGCTTATCTCATTGCTGATAATTTGATAACCAATGTACTGAATATCAATGAATTACGTGAACTCTACAAAAAACTGCAAACAACAGAAGATTTTAATTCTATAGTTCATAGAAGCCTACATACGTACAACAATAAAATTACCCTATCACACCTACCCCAATTTGAATCATTTAAAATTGATACTATAAATAAGTTACTTAACATTACCTCAGCACTTAAAATCAACACCCTTAAAAAAACGTGGATTGGAACGGGTTATACATCACTTATAGTGAATGAATCAAAAGATATACGTCACTTATGGTGCAAATGGAAAAGTTTTCAAAACACTAGTCTGGTCGATAAAATACAAGCCCTGATTAAAGGCATGAGTAACTATAGTTTCTCCAGTGTTCCTGTGCCCTTAATAAATATAGATTTAGAACACTGGTTAACCCATATATCGGATGATATCAGATCAGCAAACAATGAAAATGGCGCTTTAAAGAAAAAGCGATTGCTCACTCGAATTCAATTTTTCAGACGAAGCATGTGTCAGATTGAAAGAAACGCTAAGTTCAATACAAATACAGAAACCCTCTTAATTTGGGGAATTTATCTGGAACACTTCATACAACACAAATTGTCCATAAAAACCAATAAGCCCCTATCAAATCAGATTCGAATGATCATTGAAACCGCACATCCCTTTATAGTAATGAATGGCAAAAATGATGAAACCATAACGCATCAGATGAGTTCAGTGATCCAATTAAAACCAAGCTCTAATCTATTAAAATACTCTTTGTATCAGTATGAATCCAGAAATTCGAATATCGAAAGCATCATAATCAATCCGTACTTGATTGAAATGCCGCAATCTTATTTCTCCAGCAAAACAATAGAAAATCAAGCACCTTTTAGTTTTGATATACAAGAAAAAATTCTAAATAAACATACCTGTGAATATTTAAGTGCTCTAAAAAAAGCCTTAAATGATCAATCTGCCAATGCAATACCCTGTATCAACCCGCAAAACAGTAAATTATTACTTAAAGAGATCAATACACAACTCGAAGTAACAAAAAATGCACTAAAAAAGTATAAGGAGCAATTTGCTCAAAACTGCATGCAAACATCTGTGGACAGCCAGTCCCATCCGCTGGTACGCGCTTTTTCCACTCTTAAGACCGATGCACTAGACTTTATATTAAAAGAGCGGTCTTTATTCCAAAATGTTTCATCCAGTACTATTACAAATAACCTGCAAAAGATGTTATTAAATCTGATTATAATTCACTGTGTGCACAATCGACTGACCCGAATTGCCAAAACTGTAGAAAGCTGGGTAGAAAATGATATGGAGCAATTTGGCGCTGAAGTTGAAAAAGTATACGATGATTTGATGGATACTCGCATTTATAATTCCGATACTGATTTAGATCTTATCTTGTTTGAATTTTTTAATGGAATAAGACCAACACGGGATCAATTACAAGTTGTCACTAAATTAGAACAAGTGCATCAAGTAACTAGCAATAGCAAATCCAACAATTTAGTTTTATGTAAACCAACTGGCTTTGGCAAGTCTATGGTGGTTACTCCAATACTTTTGAATAAACTTGGCGATGGAAAACATCTGGTTATTTATGTAGTGCCCATGCATTTATTTGAAGAGACCTGCGTACGTCTCGATAGATTATTACAGGCTTATAACAAAATGGTAGTCCCTTTTTGTTACAACCTTAATCCTGTGCAAAATGAAGCATTACTCGATAAGATAATCCAAAACTTCAATGAAGCAATCCATCGTAAAAATATTATAGTTACTACTGCGGCTTCATTACAGAAAATTGATATTGATTTTATTAAGGAAATTACTACTGCATCAAGCCTTAAAAAATCGCATACATCGCAACGCACGGTGAAACTAAGACAAATTAAGCACATTTTAAAACATTCATCTCGCGTTGTCCTGGATGAGGCAGATGGTGTTCTAAATGACAATGAAGAACAACGCTTTGCTCTATCAACCTCTTATAGCCTTAATTGGGAATACATAGATCTCATGGGGGATTTATTCTATTCATTTTATATAAAGCATAAAGATTTATCGAATAAATACGCCTTAATCGTACAGCAATATTCTGCTGCTGATCAAATTAACACCTTACAAAATGAAAAAAAGGCGATCGTAGAGGAATTTATACGAAGAGAGTGGGTAAAACTCGGTATTGATTCGCCTATTTATTTGGATCTAAGCCATTTCGCAGAATATTTAGTTGGCATTCATGCCAATGCACCCAATTGGGTTCTTAGTGCATCAGAACTGATTAAAGACAAAATAGCTATTGTCAAAGAAAGCTTTACCCGATCCTTTCAAAATTTTGTGAATAGAAATATTGATGAACATTTTATTGTAGGCAAACCCGGGGATATCGCCGTACCACCTGAAAATGGCAAACCCAAAAAAGATTCGTATTTTGAAAATCCATTAGAAACCTTTTATGCAACCTGCTTTTGTTACTTTTTTACCAAACCCAATTCCGTTTATATTTCAGAAGCGAGTTTGGGTGCCATTGTTAAACCATGGGCACTGAAACATTATTCGAAACTATCGGCACAAATCAATAAAAATAACACAAGAACTACCGTAGAAAATCCATTCAAAGAGATTGGCATCAATGATATTAGGCAATTGAATGATATGGCCGCACTTGATTTGATT
Organism: Legionella sp.; assembly: GCA_041662885.1. Taxonomy (GTDB): domain Bacteria; phylum Pseudomonadota; class Gammaproteobacteria; order Legionellales; family Legionellaceae; genus Legionella. The sequence continues at coordinate 7,216 of JBAZRP010000010.1, read as the reverse complement.
AAATTAATTCAAACAAAAGGCCGTCATTTATTACTTTCCTATCTCAAAGAAGAAGTTTTCACAAAAATTGCTCTTTTCCCGCAAAATATAAAACACGATCATTTGAATTTTGTTGATATGCTCAATACTTTGACTTGCTTTAGCGCCATTCCATGGAATATTACCCAATTTCATGAAAGCATTGAGCAAGAAGGCAATGATATTTTGATAGTAGCCAAGACCTTACGCTATTTAAAACAAACCAGTAGCATCATGAATCTTCCTGATGCAAAAAATACGGATCAGTTATTACGTTGCCTTCTGGAATTGCAGACAACAGCTCAAAGTCGCGTTCTGGTAGATACAGGAGCTTATTTTTCTTCAATGAAACCCGCTCAACTTGCCTTGGATATCATGAGCCTTGCTAAGAAGTTACAGCTGCCTTATGAAGGCATTTGCTATTTTAATAACGCGAATCAACTGGTGGTTTTAAACCAAAATAATATCTTAACCTTGCTATCAGAATTCAGTGGTACTAGATCCAATTTATTCTACTATTTAAGCCACGCTCAAGCGATAGGTACTGATATTGATGTTCCACTCAAAAATGCAAGAGCATGGTTAACCTGCTCCAACCACATGCTGCTTCGAGATTTGGTGCAAGGCGTTGGCAGAATGCGTCGCTGGGATAAAGATCAACGAGTAACTCTATGTTTGGCTAATAATTTTATAGAACCAATCCTGTGCCGAATAAACCAGCAAGCGATCACTATCGAAAAACTTGCTGAAATTTATTTTATAAATCAATTACGACAAATAGACCCACGCGCAGTGCAAAGTACACGTCGTAAAGATTTGGCGATTATTAGACGTGAAGTAATTCAACACCTAACTGTGCAAACATTGGCTTCGAGGATCCCTGCTAATGCATTATCGGCCTACAGTAATTTCTTACGTTCAGTGCACCAATTTGCACCCTGGAAAGAATACGGCCAAGCAAGTTATGTGGTATCAACCATACCTTATTTTACTAAAATGGTTTCAGAACAACTAAAACCATTATCCATGGCTAAAAAGTTCGTTGATAGTATCACCAAAGAAGTTTCTAATTTGCATGCAAAATTACTCAAAAATGGGTACCTACCTGAGAGCACCATCATTACGGATTCAAGTAATGAAACCATAAGTTTGGAAATTGAAATTCAAACCCAGAACTCTATGGATTTAGTGATAAATAAAACATCTCCCATAGGAAGTTGGTGCAGTCAGTTCCTGGATACTTTTCTTCATCCAAACCCAAATAAGCCCTTTGTTTTTATGCCCTTTGAGTCCTATTTGGGTACTCATCCCCAAGCAAACTGGATGGCTAGGTTGGCAAATTTTACGACCACCAATATAAGCAATTTATCGCTAATTAACCCTAATGAATTAAATATGCTGGACGAAATTGCCTACAATACCAACCCACCTGAATTTGCAGCTGACAATAAATTTACGATTTTTTCTTTTAAAGCGAAAAACCTGCCTCAACCAACGCAGAATAGAATAGAAAGAAGTTTTTTTACGCAAAGACGCTGTGTCTTACCCATACTTCCACTGGATAAATTTATTAAAGTACCTGAAGTTCAGCCAAAAACTTCTGCATTTAAAGACCTATGGCTAAGTGCTGATTTCCTATTGACTTCATGGTCTGCAGATCCCATTCCTCATTATGATAATTCCTATTGGAACTTGGAAAAAACTCCTGAATTCCTTGCTTGCTTTAAAAATTATGAGGAATCGACGTGTCATTTCATTCTTATCAGCCAAACAGAAGAAGCTTTTATCCGTTCAAAACACTATATCAAAGCACAAGAAAATGAATCCAGCCAGCTTTGTGAGATTTTTCATCTCAAATCTGGCTTATTCACCTTTAATTCGTTTTTTAATGCTCGCTGCACTAATCCTGAAAGTGCTATCAATCGCGCCATTGTGCAAGCCAAATTTCTCGCAGGTATATTTGATTTTACACCGACAGAAGAAAAAGCATTAGAATTATGGATAAACACTAATGATGCGCAATTTTTGAAGCATATATTTATCACTAAAATTGCACCTAAAAATGGTATTACCACGAATACATTTCGATCCAGCTTATTGTATGTATTCTTAAACACTGCCATTACTGCAGAAAATGAACAGACGCCCAAGCGATCGATTCAAGCTAAGGATAAGGTTGATTTATCCACAGATCATATTGATAAGCGCTTGAAATTAGCTATAGAGGATCTGGAAGATGATGAAGAAGAATCAAGTGCACATCTAATATTAAATTAATCATCCGATTTGATCCCAATCGAAGCTCCCTTCTCCCGTTTTACGGGAGAAGGTGCCCCGAAGGGGCGGATGAGGGTGGTGACGGTAATGAAATTTTTTTGTCAATGCCACTTTGCTAGACCCTCATCCGCCCTACGGGCACCTTCTCCCGCATGCGGGAGAAGGGAGCTTCGATTGGGATCAAAAAGGTGAGGGTACCTCAGGCTTGTCAGCCCATTACGCTTGCTCCGTTTGGTCATTGACCCAACCGGTGCTCGAAAGAAGCGTACTTATACAATGACGCATTTATTACGTGTATCTGGAATCGACTCCTTGGTAACTATCGATTTAGACCAAAAGGTATTTTGGTTTGAACTCAACTTAGGAGCGTCCTCTACAACAACAGACTCAATAACTTCAGCCACCACCTCAACAGCAGCAGGCACACTATTTGGCGCAGCTACCACTTCTTGTTTCGCCTGCTGCAAAGCTGCTCGTAATTGAGGGCAGAAATTTACTAATTTTGGCCGATTATTTGGTTCAACACTTACAGATTCCCTAATAAAAGTTTCAATTAATGGAAAGGTTTGCAGTAGTTTGTGTGTTTCACTGTGTGTCTCCAAGCATTTTATAAACAACATCCCCAGTGCATATACATCCTGATTCCTATTGGGTTTTATTCTTTGATTGTTATTGTTATAAAGTTCAGGGGCATACCATTTTTTGCCATTTGATTCCTCAAGATAACTATTTGCAGATGCAGCCCAAACATAATAAGCAAACCCAAAATCAATATAGCGGACGTCATATTTATCAATAAGTTTAATAATAATAATATTTCCAAGATGCACATCACCATGAAGAATACCAACACAATGAATTCTATCCAGCTCTGCAGCAATTGCTAGAATTACTTCGGCTAATTCAAGATAATTAGTTAATTTGGAAATAAAAATACCACAAGTATCCCCTTTTACATAAGGTAATAAATAACGACTGCTGTAAAAATATATATTATCTATTTCATCTTCAAATTCAAATACTCTTGAAAAAGCAGCTTCTGGATAAGCCTCTCTATTAAATTTACCTTTTTTTATTATGTCTGAATGTAACTTGGTAGCTGCACGATTATCGCTTCCAATCGCTACTCTACTGGATTTTACAGCAATTTCAGCTCCTTGCTCATTTTGAAACCTGCGCACAGTACCATACTTACCTGCACCTAAAATTTCTTTAGAATGAAACACATTTACCGTTTGCTTTTCCAGATTAAACTCGGCATAAAATGAATTGCGACGCCCTGCTCGTTTATACCATCTTATAGAATTGTTATTAATTGAACAGTGGTCGTTGTTAAGTAAACCAGCGACTCTTGTATCATTACATAAAAACCTTGCCAAATCTGGACGGATTAACATGAGATCTAATGCTTGTCCTTCATCCTTGATATAAGGAAGAATTGCATTATTGGATTGATTTTTCGTGAGATGCAAAACAATAGCATTGACTACGCTACTATTATTATAATACAAAGCACATTCTAGAGCGTTTTTATTATGATTAGTGGTTCGAGGACTATTAACCATATAATCCAGGCGCGCCCCAACAGAAAGCAAATAATTTACGACTACTGTATGTCCTCTGATTGCAGCTATCATTAGGGGCGTTTGATTATAAGCATCCCTGCAATTGACCAAAGTATCATCTATATCTAGCAGTACTTTTATCACTTCAAGCTGCCCTTCACTAGCAGCAATATGAATTAAATTAAATCGACTGTTACCAAAAGTTTGTTGTAACGATGCCCCATAACTAATCAATAAAGAAACAATTTCTGCATGACGCAAGGCTGCTAAAAGTATTGGTGGTCGTGCCGCCCCATCTTTGATTTGTACTAAATCTGCTTGCTTTTCTAAAAGCAACTTTACAATTTTATAATAGCCCTTCTGAGCTGCGAGATGAATAATATGCGTTTTAGATCGCATACGAATTTGATTAAAATCACAGCCGCTATTTATTAAAAACTCAGCAACGTCTATATGCCCCTCTTCTAAGGCTTGATAGATCAATGAACTCTGTTCTGTATTGCTTATCTCTGGGTAAAAATTTGCTTTAAGGTCGACGAGTTGTTTGACTGTATTTAATCTTCCATTATGTACTGCATATACTAAAGGTGTTCTACCATAAGCATCCGTGATTTCTAAAAAAGAAGGTTTTTTTGTTAAAAATAAGATGAGTGTTGCCAAATGACCCATTTTACAAGCGATATGTATTAAATGCTTTCTATCAGAACCAATGCGTTGATTATAATCAACCCCGTAATTTATTAAGGTTGCAACAACCCGAGTATGGCCTCGTTCTGTTGCATACAAAATAGCGGATTTATCATACTCGGGATGATGTAAATGACGCGATGTAATACCGCAATCAGCGCCCAAACATGCTAGATATTCGACTACAGCAACATGACCACAAATTGCTGCATATAAAAGCGGGGTTTTATTATCAGAGCCGGGTACATCCATTAAACCATAATCTTTGCTCAAAATAAGGCATATAATTTCTAGCTGGCCACAACACGCTGCAAAATGAATGAGTAAATCGAGCTCACCATCGTGCAATGGTATGCGTAAACAATCAACCCCAGCAGGAGAATTTAGAAAATCGCTTACGAAATATAAATCACCCGCTTTAATTGCTGCTTTTAGCGCAAACTTCTCATAAATAGTCATAAACGAATTACATCACATCACCGAATTAAAATGATAATCTTTGAGGAGAGTGTTCGTCTAACCAGGTCATCTTGATCCAGCCGACATGGCAAGCAAGCCACATAGTTAAAAATGACACAGTTTTTCAATACGCTCTCTAACAGAGCTACTCTGTGGATAGACTAATTCTTTTTTAAACACTTATCAAGCAACACTGTAGAATTATAATGTACGGAATGCATGGTTCAGGATAACAAGCCCTACAGGCCTAATAAAATGTTCTGTTGCTCAAGTACACCGTTCTCATATATAATTTTTTAACCAGGGCGTATTTACCATTCAATTTTCTACGTCCCGCGGCTTGTCCGCTATAATCACTGAAATGACAGGAGAAAGGGATGACCATCAACAGTAAATACCTGCAGAAGGCGTGCGTGCTTATCGCATTTTTACCCGTAATGTTTTTACCGATAAACAGTTTTGCCAAAGCAAAGCCAATTCTAGCAACGGATTTATTACAAGATATTCGGGAAGGCGAGCCCTCGGATATGGATGCTCTGTTATCACCTTTAATGGCTACGTTTGCCCAGGATGGTAGTATTGACCAAGCACCTAGTATAGATAAAATAACATTGGCGTATTTTACCACGACTGACTGTACTGGCTCTAAAGCAGGCACGGGTTTTTATACGACACCAGATGGATCATCATTCCCTACTACCTCTAACGTTCCTTTCGGCATGGCTGCGGCATCAGCTTGGAATGTAGGGTCTAACCAATTATCGATTGCGGATATGACTACCATTCTATCCATTGCCGTGACATTCAAAAGCACTGGTAGTGTTCTCAATACAACACCGCAATCGAATTTTGCAGGCTCAAGTTTTGCATGCATTCCGGTTACTTGTTCTGCTGGCCAATGTACATCCGTAGTCTCCACAAAGATCTTCACGTTGAAAACAACGGAAGCCATTGGTGACCCTGCTGATGGAGGAGTCATTGCGTGTTTGAATCCTGGTAATAACATGGTTGTACCAACATCTAATATTAGTGGGACTTTTTGGTGGGCGCCTAATTATAACCAAACTAGTGCTTATAGTTCTACAGATGGTGCGGCCAATACTGCAACTATTATATCGATAGTTGGTGCAGGAACGTATGCTGCAGAACTTTGTGCCACCTATTCAGCGGCTGGTGGTTATACTGATGGCTGGTTTCTGCCTGCTGGATCAACTACCAATACCTCTGACCAACTTTACTGCATTTACACAAACAAAACGAGCATTGGCAATCTACCCCTACTTCAATACTGGAGCTCGACCGAATTGAGTTCTAATTCGCATTCTGCATGGCTCTTAGACTTTGGCCTAGGCTTGCCGCAAAACACCGATAAGACTGTCAATGCTGCAATTAGATGTGCACGGGCTTTCGTCCCCTAAATCCTTTACTTTATAAACAAAAAAACTGCATCCTATAATTTTGGATGCAGTCAAAAAACCTATTAGAGTTTCTATTAAGTCTTGTGTATACTAAAATTGCTAAATCGATTAAAAAGGACATTAATTGAACTCTGTCTTCTGGATTACTTGTGGAGCGATTATTGGCGCAAATATGCGCTATTTTGTTTCACGTCTGTGCGTTAAATATCTTTCATCCGTCATCCCTTATGGAACATTAATCGTCAATGTAACCGGGAGTTTTATTGTCGGCTTTTTTCTTGCCTGGACCGTTGAACGTGTTTTTGTAGATCCAAGATGGAAACCTTTTATCGCCATTGGTTTTTGTGGGGCATATACAACTTATTCCAGTTACAGCTATGAAACAATCACGCTTTTGGAGCAAAGTGATTATAGTTTGGCTGCATTAAATTTTATATGTAATAATGTTTTCTCATTACTTGCAACCGTAGCCGGTATTGCACTAGCAAGGGCTTTGTAATATGAATAAAATTGTGACCAAAGTAACAGCGTACATCAATGAAGCCGATAAATGGAACCACCGCCCTTTGTATCTTGAAATTTTAAACATGCTGCAAAAAAATGATATTGCAGCGGCAACCGTCTTGCATACAGTAGCAGGATTTACCAACAAACATCCCATTGAAACAACCTCTTTGGTAGATATAGGCAGCCAATTACCCCTAGTAGTACAATTTGTTGATACTTCAGAAAAGGTAAATACGATACTTTCTGAATTAATACAAATGGTAGGTCAACGATTGGTTATTAGTG
>JBAZRP010000009.1:0-46508 GCA_041662885.1 Legionella sp. | reverse complement strand
CATCTGGTATTGAAATGGTAATGCCTGGTGATAATGTTAAATTAATTATCAACTTGCATGCGCCGATTGCAATGGATGAAGGTTTGCGTTTTGCAATTAGAGAGGGTGGCCGAACTGTGGGCGCCGGTGTTGTCGCTAAAATTATCGAGTAATTAGAATGAGTAACAATCAAAATATAAAGATAAGATTAAAGTCGTTCGATCATCGTTTGATCGATGTATCAACTCGTGAAATTGTTGAGACAGCAAAACGTACTGGTGCACAAATTCGTGGACCAATTCCTTTGCCAATTCGCAAGGAAAAATTTACGGTATTGATTTCTCCGCATGTGAACAAAGATGCACGAGATCAATATGAAATACGTACTCATAAACGCCTGGTCGTTATTGTTCATCCTACTGAAAAAACAGTAGATGCTCTAATGAAATTGGATCTGGCCGCTGGAGTTGACGTTCAGATTAGCCTTGATGATGGTAATTAAGGCGAAGGAAATTAAAGAGGTGTTACAATGACTATCGGGTTATTAGGCCGTAAAATCGGTATGACACGTGTATTCACAGCAGAGGGGAAATCGCTTCCTGTATCTGTAGTTGAAGTACACCCAAATCGAATTTCACAAATCAAATCTTGTGAAACCGATGGATATATGGCTGTTCAGCTAACTGGCGGTTCAAAAAAAGCGAGCAAAGTAAGTAAGCCTTTAACTGGGCATTTTGCAAAAGCTGAAATTGAAGCTGGTGATATGCTAACTGAGTTCAGAGTAGAATCAGTTGACGACTATAAAATGGGACAGGTTATCTCTGTTGCTGATGTATTTGCCGCTGGTCAATACGTTGATGTTACAGGTGTTACTAAAGGTAAAGGTTTTGCAGGTACTGTAAAACGTTATAACTTCAGAACCCAAGATGCTACCCATGGAAACTCAAGATCACACCGAGTTCCTGGTTCGATTGGTCAAAATCAGACTCCAGGTAGAGTTTTTAAAGGTAAAAAAATGGCTGGTCATATGGGTAATGAACGTTGTACCGTTCAAACTCTTGAATTGGTCCGCGTTGATTCTGAGCGTAACCTACTGTTAATTAAGGGCGCAATACCTGGCGCACCTGGTGTTAGAGTTGAAGTTAAGCTTTCGACACGAAAGAAGGCGAGAGGTGAGTGATGGAAATAACGATTAGAGATACAAAAACTCAATTGAATTTAAATCCAGTAGTATTTGGATATGAGTACAATGAAGGTTTGGTTCACCAAGCTGTAGTTACTTATATGAATAATGCACGAAGTGGCAATAGTGCTCAAAAAACTCGTTCCGAAGTAAGAGGCGGCGGTAGAAAGCCTTTTAATCAAAAAGGTACTGGTAGAGCTAGAGCCGGTACAATTCGCAGTCCAATCTGGAGAACAGGTGGAGTGACGTTTGCTTCTAAAAAGCGAGATTATTCACAAAAAATGAATAAAAAAATGTACAAACGTGCAATTCGTAGTATAATCTCCGAACTTTGTCGTACAGATAACTTGGTTGTTCTTAGCGATTTCCAATGTTCAAGTCATAAAACAAAAGATTTTGTGAATAAAATGAAAGAGTTAGATATTAAGAATGCACTCATCATTATGTCTGAAGTCGGTGAAAGCGAATATTTGGGATCTAGAAATCTAATTGAGTTTGATATTTGTGATGTAACAACTATTGATCCAGTGTCTTTACTTAAGTATGAAAAAGTAGTTGTCACAGAAGCTGCGATTAAAAAAATTGAGGAGCAGTTACAATGAATGCTGAACGATTGATGATGGTTATACGTGAGCCACATACATCTGAAAAGGCTACAATTATGGCCGATAAGTTTAAACAGTTCACTTTCAGAGTATTGAAAACTGCTACTAAAAGTGAAATTAAACTGGCTGTAGAGCACATTTTTAATGTAAAAGTTAAAAATGTATCGATTGTTAATGTGAAGGGTAAAGCAAAGCGTTTCAAGCAAACAAGCGGTAAACGTAGTGACTGGAAAAAAGCCTTTGTATCTCTTCATGCGGATCAAGATATTGACTTTGCAGTTACAGAATAAGGCAGATTAAGATGGCACTATTAAAATCAAAACCAACCTCACCCGGTAAACGTGGTGAAATACGTGTAGTTCATCAGAATATACATAAAGGGCAACCTTACGGTCCCTTGGTTGAAAAATTAAAGAAAACAGGTGGTCGTAATAATCAAGGTCGTATCACTGTAAGACATATTGGTGGTGGACAACGTCAAAAGTACCGGATTATTGACTTTAAACGTACTAAAGACGGAATTGAAGGTCGTGTTGAGCGCTTGGAATATGATCCAAACCGCACTGCACTTATCGCTTTGATAGTTTACAAAGACGGTGAAAGAAGTTATATAATAGCCCCCGCTAATTTAGAAGTTGGTGCTACAGTTGTAAGCGGTGCTGATGCTCCTATAAGTGTTGGAAATTGCTTGCCATTAAAGAATATACCAGTAGGTACTGTTATTCACTGCGTAGAACTAAAAGCAGGAAAAGGTGCTCAAATGTTACGAAGTGCTGGGTGCAGTGGACAATTGGTTGCTAAAGAAGGTATTTATGCAACTTTGAGATTGCGTTCAGGTGAAATGCGTAAAGTTCATGTTTTATGCCGAGCAGTAATTGGTGAAGTAAGTAACAGCGAACATAGTTTACGTGCATTAGGTAAAGCGGGTGCAAAACGCTGGCGTGGTATTCGTCCTACCGTAAGAGGTGTGGCGATGAACCCAGTTGATCACCCACATGGTGGTGGTGAAGGCCGTACTTCTGGCGGACGTCATCCAGTATCGCCTTGGGGATTACCAACTAAGGGATACAAAACAAGAAGTAATAAGCGCACCGATACATTTATTGTTAGACGGCGTAAAAAGAAATAATTATTAAAGAGGATATCAAGTGGCTCGTTCGATTAGAAAAGGTCCATTTATTGACCAACACTTGCTCAGCAAAGTTGAAGCTGCAGTGGAATCAAAGTCTAAGAAACCAATTAAAACTTGGTCTAGACGTTCGACAATCGTTCCTGAAATGATTGATTTAACAATTGCTGTGCATAACGGAAAAGACCATATTCCTGTATTCATTACAGATAATATGGTTGGTCATAAACTAGGTGAGTTTGCCATAACTCGTTTATTCAAAGGCCATTCTGGTGACAGAAAAGCCAAAGGCAAATAAGAGGATATGATGGAAGTTACAGCAAGATTGAAAGGTGCTCCCTTATCCGCTCAAAAGGGCAGATTGGTAGCAGATTTGATACGCAACAAGAAAGTATCTGGTGCACTTGATATCCTCAAGTTTACGCCAAAAAAAGGTGCTCAGTTGATGCTTAAATTATTGGAATCAGCGATTGCTAATGCTGAAAATAATAATGGTGCTGATATTGACGATTTGAAAGTTGGTATTGTCTACGTTGACGAAGCTACGACTTTAAAACGTATTAGTCCCAGAGCTAAAGGTCGTGCAAACCGTATTTGCAAACGTACCTGTCATATCACTATTAAAGTTTCGGACGAGGAATAGCAATGGGACAAAAAGTAAATCCTATAGGTATACGCCTTGGAATAATTAAAGATTGGAATTCAAAGTGGTTCGCTGGAAAGCGTTACGCAGAGTTTTTAATTCAGGACATAAAGTTACGAGCTGAATTGAAAAAGAAATTATATCCTGCAGCCGTAAGTAAAATTTTAATCGAAAGACCGGCTAACAATGCAGTTGTAACTATTCTATCGGCAAGACCAGGTGTAATCATCGGTAAGAAAGGTGGTGGTATAGAAACACTACGTAAAGAAATATCTACTAAGTTAGGTGTGCCTGTTCATTTAAATATTGAAGAGATAAAGAAACCTGAATTAGATTCTACTTTAGTTGCTGAAGGTATTGCACAACAGTTAGAACAACGTGTAATGTTCCGTCGTGCAATGAAAAGAGCGGTAACTTCTGCGCTTAAAGCAGGTGCTAAAGGTATTAAAATTTGTGTAAGTGGTCGTCTTGGTGGCGCAGAGATTGCTCGAAGCGAATGGTATCGTGAAGGAAGAGTACCTTTACATACTTTTAGAGCTGATATCGATTATGGTACAGCAGAATCTAAAACTACCTACGGAATTATTGGCGTTAAAGTCTGGATCTTTAAGGGTGAAGTACTACCTCAAAAGAAAAGAATATCTGAAAGCGCCCAGTGAGTGAGGATTTATAATCATGATGCAACCAAAGCGAACTAAATACCGCAAACAGATGAAAGGCCGAAATAGAGGTTTAGCTCTTCGAGGAAGTTCTATCAGTTTTGGTCAATTTGGTCTGAAAGCTGCAGAACGTGGTCGTTTGACGGCAAGACAAATAGAAGCTGCACGTCGAGCTATGACACGTCATATTAAACGTGGTGGTAAGATTTGGATTAGAGTATTTCCAGACAAGCCGATTACACAAAAACCACTAGAAGTAAGACAAGGTAAAGGTAAAGGTAGTGTGGAATATTGGGTTGCTCAAATACAACCTGGTAAGGTTTTATTTGAAATGGAAGGCGTTACTAGAGAGCTTGCTCAAGAAGCATTTGATCTTGCAAAAGCTAAACTGCCTTTCAAAGTACTATTTGAAGAGCGGACGGTAATGTAATGAAGACGAAAGACGAATTAAAGCAGTTATCAATTGAAGAATTGGAGACTGAGCTACTTTCACTACGTAAAGAGCAGTTTAATTTACGAATGAAAAAAGCAAGTGGATCTTTAGATAAAACACATCTATTTACACTGGTACGTAGAAATGTTGCTCGTGTAAAGCAACTGATGACTGAAAAGGCAGGTACGTAATATGTCTAGTAATGAATCGAATGCCAAAATAATGGTTGGAAAAGTAGTTAGTGACAAAATGGATAAAACTATAGTGGTGATGATTGAACGTACAGTGAAGCATCCAAAGTATGGTAAAATAATGAAGCGTAGAACCAAATTGCACGCACATGATGAAAATCAAGTTTGCCAAATAGGTAATACAGTTAAAATCCGTGAGTCTAGACCGCTCTCTAAAACAAAAACTTGGGTATTAGTCGAAGTAATTTCTTAATCAATTTTTTGATTTACTTTCCAAACCCTAAAAGGACTGGTATAATCAGCATCCTTTTTCTGGTCGAAATTAGAGCTGGAGAATAAAATGATTCAAATGCAAACAGTGCTTGAAGTAGCTGATAACAGCGGGGCACGAAAAGTAATGTGTATTAAGGTACTTGGTGGTTCACATAGACGCTATGCACGTGTTGGTGATGTGATAAAAGTAAGTATTAAAGATGCCATACCAAGAAGTAAGGTAAAAAAAGGCGCTGTAATGAAAGCAGTAGTAGTACGAACAGCGCAAGGTGTTAGAAGAGACGACGGGTCTCTGATACGATTTGATGGTAATGCAGCAGTGCTATTAAATAACCAGAATGAGCCTATTGGCACTCGTATATTTGGCCCTGTTACTCGTGAGCTCCGTGAGAAGTTTATGAAAATAATCTCTCTCGCTGCTGAAGTTTTGTAAGAAGGATTAAATATGAACCGTATACAATCAGGCGATGAAGTAATTATAACTGCCGGCAAAAGTAAAGGACACGTAGGTAAAGTACTACGAGTAATTAAAGACAATGTGGTTGTTGAAGGTGGGAACTTAATTAAAAAACACGTTAAGCCAAACCCGCAAAAACCTGAGAATAAGGGTGGTATAATCACTCTAGAAGCTCCGTTACATGTTTCTAATGTTGCTCACTATAATCCGATTACAAAAAAGGCTGACAAGATAGGATTTAAATATCTTGAAAATGGTGACGTTACTAAAAAGGTTAGATTCTACAAATCTAACGATGAAATTATAGACCGTGCTTAAAGGTGAGCGAAATGGCTAGACTTAAAGAATTTTATAGAAACGATATTATCCCAATGATGATGAAGCGTTTTAATTACAAAAGTGTAATGGAAGTACCCCAAATAGTAAAAATTACTTTAAATATGGGTGTTGGTGAAGCGGTTGGCGATAAAAAAGTTATGACTCATGCTGTTGAAGACATGACCCGTATTGCTGGTCAAAAACCAGTGGTAACAAAAGCTAAAAAATCAATTGCTGGCTTCAAAATTCGTGAAGAATGGCCAATTGGTTGTAAAGTGACACTAAGACGTGAGCGTATGTATGAGTTTTTGGATAGATTAGTATCTATAACTTTGCCACGTGTTAGAGATTTTCGTGGTTTAAACCCAAAATCTTTCGACGGTACTGGAAACTACAGTATGGGAATACATGAGCAAATCGTATTTCCCGAAATTGATTACGATAAAATAGATGTGATTCGTGGTTTAGACATCTGTATTACAACAACTGCTAAAACAAACGAAGAAGCTAAAGTGTTGTTAGAAGCATTTAATCTTCCTCTAAAAGATAGAGATAAAAAATAAAAGGGTGAAATTGTGGCTAAAAAATCAATGCTTATGCGAGAGTTGAAGCGCGAAAAATTAGTAAATAAGTACAGACAGCGTAGAAACGAATTAAAAAAGTTGATTAAATCATCTGATGATTTCCAAATAATAATGGATAGTCAGACAAAACTAGCAAAATTACCGGTTAACTCAAATCCTGTTCGTCACAGTACACGATGTCAGGGTTGTGGTAGACCACACGCAGTTTATCGCAAGTTTAATCTTTGTAGAATTTGCTTGCGTCAACAGTTAATGATTGGCAATGTACCTGGCGGAAGAAAATCTAGCTGGTAAATTATTTTCATTGGAGAAGAATTGTGAGTATGCATGACCCTGTTGCTGATATGCTGACCCGAATAAGAAACGGTCAACAAGCAAAACATCAACAAGTAACTATGGTTTCTTCCGTTCTAAAAGAAGAAATTGCACGTGTTTTAAAAGAAGAAGGTTATATAGATAATTTCTTCGTCGAAACATTAGATAATAATCTTAAAGCAATAACTGTAAAACTTAAGTATTACCAAGGTAAACCAGTTATTGAAATGATTAAAAGAATTAGCAGACCAGGACTTCGAGTATATAAATCATATAAAGATTTAACCTCTATACCTGGCTTCGGTGTGGCTATTTTAACTACATCAAAAGGTATAATGACTCATATTTCAGCTAAGTTGAAAGGTGTTGGTGGTGAAGTCATTTGTGAAGTGGCTTAATACTTGCGAGGAATGATATGTCTAGAGTAGCAAAAGCCCCAGTTGCACAACCTGCAAATGTTGAAGTAACACTTGCTGATGGCGCAATTACTGTAAAAGGGCCAAAAGGAACACTAACCCAACAAATTAATCGGTTAGTTAGTATAAAAAAATGTACTGAATCAAAGCATTTAGAATTTGCACCTGCAGCAACCGATCCCAAAGCATGGGCTCAAGCTGGAACGGCAAGAGCTTTAGTAAACAACATGATTCACGGCGTTACAGAAGGTTTTACTGTTGCACTTGAATTGGTTGGCGTTGGTTATAGAGCACAAGCAAAAGGTAATTCAGTTTCACTATCATTAGGTTTTTCACATCCTATCGAATATGACTTACCTGATGGAGTTACTGTTGAGACACCTAGTAATACATCAATTATTCTAAAAGGCGTTGATAAACAGCTTTTAGGGCAAGTCGCTTCTGAAATAAGAGCTTTTAGACCACCAGAGCCATATAAAGGTAAAGGAGTCAAATACGTCGGTGAGTATATTGCTCGTAAAGAAGCTAAGAAGAAATAGGGTATAATTTATGAATAAGCAAAATGCACGTGCGAGACGTGGACTTAAAGCAAAAGCGTTAATCCGTAAATCAGGTAGAATGCGTTTAGTTGTTTACAGAAGTGGTGTACATATCTATTCACAGATACTACAAGCTGATGCACTAGGTGATAAAGTTTTAGTTGTAAGCTCAAGTCTTGATAAAGAATTGAAAGCTAGTTTAGGTGGTAAATGCAAAGTTGAACAAGCAAGTTTAGTGGGTGCCTTACTAGGTAAGCGTGCAAAAGAGCATGGAATCACCCAAGTTGCATTTGATCGTGCTGGTTACAAATACCATGGCCGAGTGAAAGCACTAGCTGAAAGTGCTCGCGAAGCTGGATTAGATTTTTAAGGAACAGTTATGTCATTCGAAGAATCACCTAAATCAGATGGATACCAAGAAAAGTTGGTATCGGTTACCCGTACAGCAAAAGTTGTAAAGGGTGGACGTGTTTTTGGATTTGCTGTACTTGTTGTAGTCGGCGATGGTAAAGGCAAAGTTGGTTTTGGTAGAGGTAAAGCAAGAGAAGTGCCGATCGCAATACAAAAGGCGATGGATCAAGCTAAGAAAAATATGGTTTATATTCCTCTAGCTGGTACTACTATACATCATGAAATTACTTGGAGTTATGGTGCTTCTAAAGTATTCATGAAACCTGCTTCTGAAGGTACAGGTATTATCGCAGGTGGTGCTATGAGAGCTGTGCTAGAAGTTCTTGGTGTACAAAACATTTTAGCCAAAAGTATTGGGTCTACAAATCCAAGCAATATTGTTAGAGCAACTGTAGGTGCCTTAACTAATATCGGTACTCCAGATTACGTAGCTGCCAAACGTGGTAAAACTGTTAAAGAAATTATGGCGGACCAAAATGGATAAAAAAATTAAAATTACTTTAGTAAAAAGTAAAATTGGCAGAAAACCAAAGCACGTTAGTATTGTCAAACAGTTAGGATTAGGTAAAACCAATTCTTCTGTTACTCATAATGATAATCCAGCCATTCGTGGCCTTATTAATGAGATTAGCTATTTGTTGCTTGTTGAGGAGGAAGTATAATGAATTTGAATTCACTATCACCAGATCCAGGCTCAAAACCAGCTAGAAGACGACTAGGTCGCGGTATAGGTTCTGGCTTAGGTAAAACCTGTGGTAAAGGTCATAAAGGTCAAAAATCACGAGCAGGTGGTTACCACAAAATCAATTTTGAAGGCGGTCAAATGCCAATTCAAAGACGTTTACCAAAAATGGGATTCAAATCTCGTATAGGTAAAACTGTTGATCAAGTTTGTCTTAATGAATTAGCAAAATTAAAAGCCGAAGTTATTGATCTGAATACTTTGCGTGAAGCTGGCTTAATTACAAGTGCTATCAAAAGCGTAAAAGTGATTTTATCAGGTGAATTAACTACAGCCATTAAACTTAAGGGTTTACGAGTAACTAAAGGCGCTCGTAAGCATATTGAAAGTTTAGGCGGCAGTATAGAAGAATAACTATGAATAACCGAAGACAACAAGGAAGCCAGTCAAAAGGTGGATTGGCTGAACTAAAATCAAGGCTGATATTTCTTGTTCTTGGTATTTTAGTTTATCGTTTAGGTGCACATATACCAGTACCCGGTTTGGATCCAAATAAACTGGCTAACTTTTTTAATGAGCAACAAAATACTATTTTTGGCTTATTTAATATGTTTTCCGGTGGAGCTTTATCTCGAGTAACGGTATTTGCAATAGGAATAATGCCCTATATATCAGCATCTATTATTATTCAGCTTTTTTCTGTTGTTTCTCCTAAACTGGAACAATTAAAGAAAGAAGGTGAAGCTGGACGTAGAAAGATCAATCAATATACTCGTTATTTAACTTTGATTTTATCTATATTCCAGTCTTTGGGAATGGCTCGTTGGCTAGCTGGACAACAAATAGCTTTACAACCTGATTTCTCTTTTTATTTTACAGCCGTAGTTACTTTGGTAACTGGTACCATGTTCTTGATGTGGTTGGGTGAACAAATAACTGAAAAGGGTGTAGGAAACGGTATTTCTTTGATTATTTTCTCAGGAATTGTTTCAAGTATGCCTCGAGCAATAGCCTCTGTATTGCAACAAGTTAAAGAAGGACAGATGCAAGCCCTTACTTTAATCCTTATTGCTGTTGTGGTTATAGTGGTAACAGGATTCGTTGTATTTATGGAAAGAGCTCAAAGGCGCATAAGAGTTAATTATGCACAAAGAACTCAAGGAAGAAAGGTTTATGCAGCTCAAACGAGTCATTTACCTTTAAAAATAAATATGTCTGGTGTGATACCACCTATATTTGCGTCGAGTATAATATTACTGCCTGCTACATTGGCACAATTTTTCTCGCACACGAAAGGCTTAACCTGGCTTTCTGACGTGGGTATGGCATTATCGCCTGGCCAGCCTTTGTATTTAATAGTTTATGCAGTAGCCATCATATTTTTTGCATTCTTTTATGCGGCTCTTGTATTTAACCCTAAAGATACATCGGAAAATTTAAAAAAATCTGGTGCTTACATTCCAGGTATTAGACCGGGAGAGCAAACTACTAAGTATATAGATGCTGTGATGACACGTTTAACTTTAGTTGGTGCTCTATATCTTGTACTTGTTTGCTTATTGCCACAGATTTTAATGTACACATGGCATGTACCTTTTTATTTTGGAGGCACGTCATTATTGATTATTGTAGTTGTTATCATGGATTTTGTAGCTCAAATACAAGCCCATTTAATGACGCAACAATATGATTCTTTAATGAAAAAGGCTAATTTTAAGGGTAATAAATTACCTGGTCTACTATGATTTTTTGGAGTTGTGAATGAAAGTTAGAGCATCAGTAAAGCGAATTTGTCGCAATTGTAAAATTATTAAAAGATCTGGCATCATACGTGTAATTTGTAAAGATGCTCGACATAAACAAAAACAAGGGTAAAACCCACTTGATTTTATTTTAAAAAACTAGTATTCTTCTGTCCCTTTCGGCAGAACAAAATAACGTTCGGAGAAGTTAATGGCACGTATTGCTGGAGTAAACATACCAGATAACAAACATGTTGTAATTGCTTTAACAGCTATTTACGGTATAGGCAGAACAACATCTAAAAAGTTATGTGAGGCAGTTAAAATTAATCCTTCCTCTAAAGTATCTCAATTATCAGATGCGGATTTGGAATTATTAAGAAATGAAATAGCAAAAATAACTGTTGAGGGTGACCTTAGACGAGTTGTTACTATGAACATTAAGCGTTTGCTAGATCTGGGGTGTTATAGAGGACTAAGGCATAGAAGAGGATTACCAGTACGTGGACAACGTACCAAAACTAATGCTCGTACTAGAAAAGGCCGTAGAAAGGGCACTAGTGTTTGATTTTTCATGTAGGAAATAAAGATGGCAATTACTAAGTCAAAGCAACAAAAAGTACGTAAAAAAGCAAAACGTGTGGTTACTGACGGTATAGTACATGTTCATGCTTCTTTTAATAATACAATAGTAACATTTACCGATAGACAAGGTAATGCACTATGTTGGGCTACTTCAGGTGGATCTGGCTTTAGAGGATCTAGAAAAAGTACGCCTTATGCTGCCCAGGTAGCAACCGAGCGTGCAGGCGCTGTAGCAAAAGAATACGGTATGAAATCGGTAGCGGTTTTTGTCCATGGTCCTGGACCAGGCAGAGAATCAACTATTCGAGAATTAATATCACAAGATTTTAAGATTGTTGAAATAACCGATGTTACTGGAATACCGCATAACGGGTGCAAACCATCTAAAAAACGTCGTGTATAAGACTCAGGAGTAATGAATGGCTAGATATCTTGGTCCAAAATGTAAATTGTCACGTCGTGAAGGGTGTGATTTATTACTTAAAAGTGGTGTGCGTGATCATAAGTCTAAGTGTAAATCTGAAAAGTTACCTGGACAACATGGTGATAAAAAACCACGCTTAAATGGCTATGGAATACAACTTAGAGAGAAACAAAAAATTCGTAGATTATACGGTGTTCTCGAAAAGCAATTCCGAAATTATTATAAAATGGCAGCACGTCAAAAGGGATCTACAGGTGAAAATCTGATGAGTCTGCTTGAGCGTCGTCTAGATAATGTTGTATACCGTATGGGTTTTGCAAGTACTCGTGCTGAAGCGAGACAATTGGTTACGCACAAAGCCATATTAGTAAACGATAAAGTTGTTAACGTACCTTCATTTTTAGCTAATCCAGGCGATACAGTAACTGTTCGTCAAAAGGCTAAAAGCCAAGGTAGAATTCAGGCTGCACTAGCTTTATCTGAACAACGTGTACCTTGCGATTGGATTACTGTAGACACTTCTTCTTATAAAGGAACGTTTTCTACTGCTCCAACGTTAACTGACTTATCATCAGACTACAACGTTAATCTCGTTGTAGAATTTTATTCTAAGTAAGCCCGGAGAAATAGCTGAATGTTTATTGAAATCAATGAAATGCTGACGCCAAAAGTTCTCAAGGTGCAGGCGGAATCACCGTATAAGGCTAGAATAGTACTAGAGCCTCTTGAAAGAGGTTTTGGTCATACTTTAGGTAATGCCTTAAGACGAATCTTATTATCTTCTATGCCTGGAAGTGCTATTACCGAAGCTTCCATTGACGGTGTTCTACATGAATACAGCACACTAGAAGGTGTACAAGAGGACGTTGTTGATTTATTACTTAACTTGAAATTGGTTGCTATTAAATTAACTGTTGGGCAAGATGCGATTCTTACTCTTAACAAACAAGGTCCTTGTCAAGTTACAGCGGGTGATATTCAATTAACTCATGGTCAAGAAATTATTAATCCTGATCTAGTCTTAGCTAATTTGAACGAAAAGGGCAAATTAAATATGACTCTTAAAGTTGAACGAGGAATTGGTTTCCATACTACCGATACATTCGTGAAACACCTAGAGGACGAAATTGAAGTGAAATCTGTTGGCAAACTTAAAATTGACAATAGTTTCTCACCAGTTAAGAAAGTTGCTTACTATGTTGATAATGCTCGTGTTGAAAACCGAACTGACTTAGATAAGCTAACTATTGAATTAGAAACAAATGGAACTATTGATGCTGAAGAAGCAATTCGCATATCTGCAAGTATTCTTCAAAGACAACTTCATGCATTTGTTGATATGAAGTTCGAAGAATCGCGTACTGATAATAAAGAACGTAATGACTTTGATCCAGTATTACTACGTTCTGTGGATGATTTAGAATTAACCGTACGTTCTGCAAATTGTTTGAAAGCAGAAAATATTCATTACATAGGCGATCTAGTTCAAAGAACTGAAAATGAATTGTTGAAGACACCTAATCTTGGTAAAAAGTCATTAACCGAAATTAAGGATGTATTAGCTTCACGATCATTATCCCTTGGAATGAAACTTGAAAACTGGCCACCTGCAAGTCTTGGTGAATAGTTTTTAGGGTGAATACAATTTAGGAGTTTTGTCATGCGTCACCGTAATTCAGGCCGTAGTTTTAGCCGAACAAGTAGTCATCGTAAAGCCATGTTTTCTAACATGTGCTGCTCTTTAATTGAGCACGAGTTAATTAAAACGACTTTGCCTAAAGCTAAAGATCTTCGTCGTTATATAGAGCCATTAATTACTGTTAGTAAGACAGACTCTGTAGCTAAACGTCGTCAAGCATTCGATATCTTACGTTCGAAAGCTGCTGTAGGTAAATTGTTTACTAATCTAGGCCCACGTTATGTAGAAAGACCAGGTGGCTATATTCGTATTATAAAATGCGGATTTAGAGATGGTGATAATGCGCCTATGGCAATAGTTGAATTAGTTGATCGTCCAGAAGTTGTGGAAGAAGCGACTGAAGAATAAATTCTCTAACAAGAATGTCAATAAACCCGCTTAAAGCGGGTTTTTTTATTTTTAAGCTTGTCACCTTACTAAGCAATAGACTGAAACACAGCATCCCAAGCGATCTAGTACTCTTTCTAAAGGGTTTTGACCGATCGCAAACTTCGTATGCTCATGTCAATTTTGTACGGGCTTTATCCAAATCAAACATCACGTAGTTAGCTGCCTTATAAGCAAATGTACAATGCGTCTTCTAGGTTATATAATTTGAACAATCATCTCTTATCAAAGTATAGCAAATAGGTACTGTAATGAAACAAAACCCATTTTGGACTAAATCGATAACCCGCCTACATAAATTGCATCAAAATAATTTCGCAAATTATAATTGGTTATTTTTACCAGGTGGCCCCGGTCTGGGCTCGGAGTCTCTAAAGGGCCTGACTGAACTATTATCTCTTCCAGGAGCGGTTTGGCATGTGGATTTACCTGGCGATGGTTCAAATACGACAGCAGATGATGAACAAAGTTTTGCAAACTGGTCTAAGGGGCTTATCGAAGCTAGCCGCGCAATGGATAATGTAATTTTAGTAACGCATTCTTCAGGTGGTATGTTTGCTCTTGCAACACCCGAACTTGAAAAAAATCTATCCGGACTGGTATTAATGGATTCTGCACCAAATGCAAGCTGGCAGATCCATTTTATGAAGTATATACAAAATCATCCTTTACCCGAAGTGGAACGATTGCAAAAATTATATGAAAGAAAGCCATCTAACGACCTGTTAAAGAAATTGACCATTGCGAGTGCTCCATACTTTTCTATACCAGAAAATTTAAATAAAATAGCAGAATTGCTCAGTTCACTACCGTTTAATTATAAAACTCATCAATGGACGGCCCATAATTTTCACAGAACTTACGAGACAAAATGGATTCCACAACAAATACCAACCCTGATATTTTCAGGTGACAAAGATCAGCTCACTCCTCTAACGCTATTTTCCCAAGCGATACAATTTCAGCGACAGAATATTTGTATACGCGAAATACAAAATGCCTCTCACTTCCCCTGGATTGACAATCCTGAGCAAGTAAAGCAGGTGTTTACAGAATATTGTCAAACAATGGCGCTGGAATATGGTACAAAATTACCTGATATAATTATTAATAACTATTGACATTGCCGTTACGTCATCCTTTATCGTGATAAGGGTCAGTTAGAGGAGTTCATAATGCGATACACGGTAAATAAATTAGCAAAGCTATCAGGGGTTAGTCCACGTACTCTTCGCTTTTATGACACGCTTGGTTTATTAAAACCGGCTTTCTATGGCGATAACCAGTACCGTTATTATGAAGAGGAACAGCTTTTGATGCTTCAGCAAATTTTGTTTTTCCGTGAGCTTGGTTTTCCTTTGGGTGATATCCAGCGGATTTTAAGTAGCAATGATTTCGATAAAATCGAGTCATTGAAAATGCATAAATCCATGCTGAAAGCCAGTCTTGAACGAACAGAGACTATCATCAAGACGATTGATAAAACGATATTACATATAGAAGGAAAAGTAACCATGCTTGTTGAAGAATTTTTTAACCCCATTACATTACGAGACTCAAAAATACAGAAGGACTATGAAAAATACCTGGTTGGAAGGGGCATTATTTCTCAAGAAGAGATGGATCAAAGTTGGGAAAAAATAAAGCATTGGGATCAGTCTGATTGGGACACTTTCAAGACCGAAGGCAATACGTTTTATAAGGACATGGTTACAGCCATGCTCAATGAGTTATCACCGGATTCATTAGAGGTTCAGGAGTTGGTTAACAAGCAATATTTGTTGATAACCCCATTGTGGACTTTTAATAAAACGAGCTATATCAAATTAGCTGAGTCGTATGGAGAAGACGCTAATTTTCGAAAATTCTGTGAAATCTTTCATCCAAAATTACTCGAGTTTCTAGTTGAATCAATGTTGGTATATGCTCAGCGTTCATTATCTTAACTCCTATCCCCTCATGTGAGAAACCAGTATGAAACCTAAAACACTTAATAATGCCTTATCCTTAGAATTAAAAGATGGTAGGCAAATAGGTTACGCAGAATTTGGTAATCCTGATGGTCAACCAATTTTATATTTTCATGGATTGCCTAGCAGCAGACTTGAAGCAGGCCATCTTCATGAAGTAGCAGTGTCTAACAATTTTCGGCTTATTGGTTTAGATAGGCCGGGCATGGGCTTGTCTTCCATAGAACCAAAACGAAGTATTTTGTCATGGGTGCAGGACGTTGAGGCTTTTGCGGATTCTATAGGTATCGATAAATTTTCAATTGTAGGGCATTCAGGTGGCGCACCATTTGTTGCGGCTTGTGCTTATACAATACCACATCGATTAACTGGCGCAGCAATTGTTTCAGGTATGGCTCCCTTTGAAATTCCTGAGGCAACAGCAAGCTTGTCAGGTGGCCAACGGACAGTGAATAGTATCATTAATACGATTCCTTTGGTTGCTAAGTTAATGATGAAGCTCACGTTTATAATGTTAAATATACCTCGCATGTTACAACAAATGATCAAACAAATGCCGGAAGTTGATCAACGCGTTTTTAGTGACCCAGAGAGTTGTAAAGCGATCCTTGATGCTACCAATGAAGCTTTTAGAAGTGGGGTTTCTGGTACGTCTCAAGAAATAGTATTAAGTCTCAAACCTTGGGGATTTAAGTTAGAAAATATAATCTATCCAATCACCATCTGGCAGGGCGGGATGGATAAACAGGCGCCTGAAATGCATGCTAGGATTTATGCTAAGTTAATACCCAATGCCAAATTATTGTTTTTTAAAGATGAGGGGCATATATCGATACTAAAAAATCATGGTGAAGAGATTCTACGGCGCATTTGTTTGTGATAATCCATTAAAGTCCGCTGAGAACTTATTTTATCGCCCAAATATTGTATCAGTGGCTTTATCCTTCAAGATTTATCGGTAAATCCATTCTTATCAGAATCCAGCTGCCTCTCTTCATCCAAAGAATCCTTTTCCTTCTTCAACTTATTCTTCATTAGTCCAGTCTGCACGCATTTTTCATGAACCAAGCGCTGCTTTATATTTTCACGATCTATCTGTTTTTCTTTTTTTATTTGTTGTTTTATAGACTGTAATTTTGAGATCTCAAAACCTTGATATTCATTGTAACTAACTAAAACTGCGACAATTTCACTGCCCTTTTTAATTTGAATAGGTTTTATTTGAACTTTTTCAACTAATTCCTCAAAGGATTTTTTTGCATCTTCAATGGTCACTGAATCCATAGCAACTCCAAATCATCGCTGTAGTAAATTGGGTTGCATAATGCAACCCAATTATTTTACTAAAATGGGATATCATCATCCAAATGATTAAATGAAGCATCAGCTGATGTTTGTTGAGGAGCTGCTGCTGGACGGTTTTGTTGTGCTGCGCTTGGAGCAGCGGATGCTTGAACTTGAGAGTAATCGTCATAATTAGAGGGGGCATTACCACCTTTGCTGTCAAGCATTTGTAATTCATTGGCTATAATTTCAGTAGTATATTTTTCTTGGCCTTGTTGATCTTGCCATTTGCGCGTACGCAAACTACCTTCAATGTACAATTTAGAACCTTTACGAACGTATTCGCCTGCTATTTCGCCCAAACGGTTAAAACAAACAACGCGGTGCCATTCCGTTTTTTCTTGCTTTTCACCAGTCGTTTTATCTTTCCACGTTTCACTGGTTGCTAGTGAAAGAGTTGTTACCGCACTGCCATTTGGTAGATAGCGTACATCAGGATCAACGCCTACATTACCAATGAGTATTACTTTATTTATTCCTCGTGCCATTATTAGCTCCTATGCGAAAGTTAGAAGAATATTATACCTAAATAATTTAGCTAAGCGTAGTCAGTCTTCAAGCTTTTTCTTTTTGCTGTGTTTGCTACCGTATTTTCTACGAATGTTACTAATTTTTCCTTGTTGTATAATTATTCATTTGTTTCAAATGTAATAAGGTATTCCAATGCGCGATTATATTTTTACAGACCATCGTACTATTGTTGAAGTTCAATTAAATTTAGCAAAACTCGCCACTGATATAAATGATATTTGTTTTAAAGGTTCACTTTCTAGATTTCCGGTTGCTCAGGTAGCTGGATTACTACCTAGTATTTCTTTGAATGTGCAAGCCATTGATTTTACTGGTTGTTCTCTTGGTATGTTTTCAGCTAATGATTTGGTTTTGCTATTTAGCTTAATACCTAAGACTGTTACAGTGCTTAACTTAAGCAATAATTTTATGTCCAGATTTTCTAATAATGAGTTAGCAACAATTATTAAGGCAATTCCCAAAAGTGTTAAAATTCTTAATTTAGGAGATAATTTTACCCTATTATCAGCTGATGAGAATAGTAAAGTCCTTAATAATGTGCTTCCTCAGATTAAAAGTTTATCGTTAGGTAGTTGGCTCAATGAACACAGCATGGTACATCATTTACCTATAATTCTATTATCGTCCTTTAAAAATCTTGTAAAATCAGTAACTGAAATTAATTTGAGTGGGTGCAAACTGAATTCATTACCTGTTGTTGAGGTAATTCGAATCTTAAGGGCTATTCCAAAACAGGTGGATTCACTTGATTTAAGTTGTATTCGTTTTCTATATCATGCCGATACCGAATGTTTTAGTAAAATTTTGCAAGCTATTCCTGATAACATCACTTCACTGGATTTAGGCTGCCCTCTTGATTCAAGAAGAGAATATTTAAGCGAGTTTAATGTTGGCAACGGAAACAAATTTGCTAAAGCCTTAAGTTTTTTACCAAAGAGCATAAAAATTTTAAAGTTATCTCAGCTACATGCTGACTTTGAAGATTTTATGCTAATAATTAAATCTATTCCTAAAAACGTTACTCATTTAGAGTTAAGGGAGAATTTTCTAAATTTTTCTAATGAACAATGGATTGCAATTCTCAAGGCTATGCCTAACGGTTTAATCTACCTTGATTTGAAAGATTCTCTTACAAAAAATATGCACGCTACGTTACAAATTTTAAAGCATATCCCAAAGACACTAAAAGTACTCGATTTAGGAAAAATGCGACAAATTAAAGAGGGTGGCGAGGAAGAACTTAGTAACATAGTGCAGGTGTTGCCTGAAAGTATTACGGTACTTAGAATACATGAAGATACGCTGGCTAGTTTATCGAATCAAAATTTGGAAAAATTCCTAGAGAAAATCTCTGGCCACCTTTCAAGATTGGTCCTTGAACCTTCAGACTATGGTAACTTAGAGAAAAATTTAACAGCAGATCAAATCAGGTTAGTCGAAACGCATCATTCTGAATCCTTCATGATTGCATATGAGAACAATACACAAAGCCAATATTCAAGTCAGCAATATACTTTGTGGAGAGAAAATACTAATGTATTATTAGCGGATAAATTAATTGCTGTACTAAACGCGCTGTCTTTGGAAGTAACCTCTTTTGATCTATGCGGCCTGAATCTCTTTGATTTTGCTCCAGCAGATATTATTCGAATATTTCAAGCAATTCCTAAATCCATAACCACATTGAATTTAAATGATAATAATCTGGGAAGTTTGGGCACACAGAAGACGGAGCATGAATTCGACATAATTATTCAAACAGTAAAGAAACTGCCATCACATATAAAATCGCTTAATTTATCATGTAATCAATTTAATTCTTTAGCTGCAGATCAATTCCAGGCCTTATTAGAAGCTCTACCAGTGACTATAACTTCAGTTGATTTGAGTGACAATCAATTATTTAACCGGTGGAATGTTGTATTTGCATTGTCTCAACCATTACCCAAAAACCTTGGTTCAATTGGATTAAATTGGGAGGATTTTCGCTTTTTAAATCAGGTTCAAATAAGTAACTTACTAAATACGGTAGATTGCCTCAAGTTAACTCCTTGCTATGCCAGTGATATTTCACGTTTGGACACAACAGAGGCTGTTTCTGTATTAAAGCAAATAGGTGAACATATAAGAACGCTCGATTTAAGTGAGAATTATATGGATGATAAACACTTAACTATCATTTTAAAACACTGCCCAGAGGGCATAATCGCTCTTAATTTAAGCAAGAACAATCTTTATTCCCATCGCAGTACGTTAGAGCAATTTTTTCATGCTATTCCAGACAGTATTCGTACTCTAGATTTGAGTGACAACGGTTTTTTTCGTGTGCCGATCGAGAATTCAATTAAAGCTTTAAAAGCTATTCATAAAAATGTCACTTTTCTTAATTTAAGTAGTAATGGCTTAGAGAACCATTCAGTGACAGATTTTGCAAAATTAGCACAAAACATCCCTGAAGGAGTTGAATTACTTAACTTAAGCAGTAATGGCTTGTCATCATTATCTGAGGCTGATTTATTACTTAGGTTGATAAATCTTCCATCTCAAGTCAAAACGGTTATTATAGATTCGCAAATTATAGATTTGGCAAATCTTAAAATAAAAGCAATGCAACCATTACAAGTAACCTCAAATCACACTCAGACACCGCCTTTTTCATCGCTATTTAATAGAGGAAAAGTTAGTCCAACACACGTTGACGAAGTTAATGCCCATTGGAGTTGTTCAATACAATAGTAAAAAAGTGGGAGTTTAAAACGTTTTATCGTCCCACAATAAACCAAAGAATAGCCAACAGAGAATTGACTGCGAATATCGCTTGATTGCCTTGCCATTGGAATAGTATTCCAGATAAAGCGCCACCCACAAATATTCCTAAAAATTGACAGGTTGAATAAATACCCATGGCAGTTCCTTTATTGCTCTGATTGGCTTTTTTGGATATCAAAGAGGGTAAGGAAGCTTCAAGAAAGTTAAAAGCAATAAAATAGACAAAAATAAGCGCGTACAGTAAAATCCAATTCAGATTATAAAAAGCGAGTAAGCCTTGAGATACACTAAGAGTAGCAATCGCTAAAAGAAAAATCGGCATCATTTTTTTCTTCTTTTCAGCAATAATAATAAAAGGAATCATTGCCAAAAACGATAGGATAATGACGGGTAAATAAAAATGCCATTGTTGTGTTAAATTACCTGATTCAATTTGTTGCCGTAATATCATCGGTACCGCAAAAAAAGTAGAAGTTAAAATAAAATGCTGACAAAAAATACCTAAATTAAGTTTTTGCAATTGGGTATTGGTAATTACCGATTTAAATAACGAAGGATTGGCTTCGGTATCCTTATGAAAACTTTCGTGTACAGGAGTAGGAATAAGAGTATGCAAGATAAGAATGCCCAAAAGTGCTAAAGCTAAAGTGACATAAAAAATTCCTGCCAATCCATAATAGGCTGCAATAGCTGGACTTAAAACCATAGCCAGACTAGATGAACCGCCAATGCTTACGCCAATAACGGCCATAGCTTTGGTACGTTGTTCCTCAGAGGTTAAATCAGCCAAAAGTGCAATCAGTACTGATCCCACAGCCCCGGTGCCTTGCAGTGTTCGAGCAAAAATCATACCCCAAATAGAATCAGTCAATGCACCTACTAAACTACCAAAGGCGAAAAGTAGCAGCCCAAAAGTAATAATAGGTTTTCTGCCGAATCTATCTGAAAGCATGCCAAAGGGTATTTGTAATAAGCCCTGACTTAAACCATAGGCTCCTAAAGCAAATCCAATTAAAGTGGGAGTTGCATACTGCAAGTTGCTTGCATATAAAGTGAACACAGGGATAAGCAGAAAAAGTCCAAGCATACGAAAAGAAAAAATAGCAGCAATAGGAATTGCTGTTCTGGACCAGGAATATGTCATAGCATGGTGCTCCCACATTACCCTTCGCACAGGGCTTAGGCATGAGTTAAATTAATAGTTTGCAAATGGTACAAATTTCGTGACAACTAAACAAGACAAATTTGAAAAGCAGCGTTTGTTTTTTAATTGACATTCAAGCCGAAAATAAATACACTTTTTTCATTTACAATCTAAGTGGTTTTTTTGGAGCAAAAGAATGGTTTTAGAAATTGCAGCTATAGGTGACAATGAAACTTTTGAACATACCGGTGATGTTGTTGTAACTGGCAGTATTGGTAAAAATGCTACGGTATTAGTTACTAATGGTTCGCTTACTGTACAAAAAGATATACATGACGCTGCAAACATTCAAGTGAGTAGGGATATAGTTGTTAAAGGATCAGTAGGTAATAATGTGAAGTTATCAAACTCGGGTCCTCAAGGTGAAATCAGAGTTGAGCAAGGGGATACAGGTAACAACGTACATTTTGAAATTAGAGGCCGGAAGGCTGAAATTAGAGTTTTGAAAGCTGGTTCTGGCGTGAATTTTACATCTTTTGGCGATGTTGCTGAGATTCGGCTTGGTCATGTTGGGGATGAGGCGCGCTTTGAAACCCATGGTAATAAAGCATCTGTTAGGGTGGAAGGTACCGTTGGCAATAAAGCCCAGTTTAAAACTCATGGTGAAAACGCAGAAATTAGAATACAGGTTAGTATAGCTGATGCGGCTTATTTTGAAAATTATGGCGATTCTACTGAGATAATGTGTGAGTCTGTAGGGAATGATGCAACATTTATGATTCGTGGTGGACATACTAAGGTACGAATTATGGAAAACATAGGCACTAATCCTACTTTCGAAGCGGATAATGAAGAAGCTCTAGTAATGATAAAAGAAGATCGTATGGAATGTACTCTAAGCCCAACTTTAGGTTTTAGATAATAATTTCGTGAAGCATAAATATCCGTCGTTGTGAGCGCTAAGGTTTAGCTATTATTGACAGCAAGTAAGAATGGCGGTAGTTTCTTGTTTTTTATTTTAGAGGGTTGGACTATGGATTCTATATTTGCAGGCAAAGTTGCTTTGATCACTGGTGGTGCCCGTGGTATTGGCAAAGCTACCGCTTTAAAACTGGCTCAAGCCGGTTGTGATATAGCTATAGTCTATTACAACAGCTCTGATGAGGCACAAGATTTAGTTCAAGAACTGCACGCTTTGGGCCGAAAAGCAATAGCTTTGCAAGCAGATGTCTCCGACCAACAATCAGTTAAAGAAGCGTTTGTGCAATTTAGAAATAATTTTGATCGTTTGGATTTTTTAATCAGTAATGCGGCAAGTGGGGTATTAAAGCCAGCTTTAAAAATGTCTACTAAACATTGGCGCTGGTGTATGGAAACCAATGCTTTAGCGTTAAATCATTTAGTTACTGAAGCACTTGAATTAATGCCTAAAGGTGGTCGCGTTATCGCCTTATCCAGCTTAGGGGCCGAAAGAGCAATACCTAATTATGCGTTTATTGGCGCATCCAAAGCAGCCTTAGAGGCTTTAGTTCGTTCTTTAAGTTTGGAATTAGCTCCTTATGGAATTACCGCTAATACTATTTCTGCAGGAGTTGTGGACACTGATGCTTTAAAACACTTTCCTAACAGAGAGCAATTATTGGATGAATATCAAGCCCACGCATTATCGGACAGGCCTTTGACACCAGCTGATGTAGCCAATGCTGTCTACTTATTGTGTTTACCAGAATCTGAGATGATTAATGCGCATACTTTATTTGTTGATGCAGGCTATAGCCGAGTAGGTTAACGATCAGTTCATTATTTATAATTATGTGGTATAATCTTACGCTTTCTTGACTAGGTGCGTAGAGGATAAATTATGAATGTAGCTGGTGTTTACCCTAAAGTTAGGGAAATAATTGCTGAAGTATTAGTTATCGAAGAAGATGAAGTGTCTTTAAATAGCCGTTTGATTGCTGATTTAGGTGCTGAATCTATTGATTTTCTAGACTTGGTATTCCAATTAGAAAAAGAATTTAAGATTAAAATTCCTCGTGGTCAGTTAGAAAAGAATGCCCGCGGTGATTTAACTCAAGAAGATTTTGAAAAAGGCGGGGTTTTGACCGAACAAGGTCTGGCTGCTTTGAAAAATTATCTTAGTGAAGTACCTGCTGATCAATTTAAAGCCAACATGAAGGTCAATGAAATACCCATGTTGTTTACTGTCGAAACTTTTTGCAAGTTGGTTGTTTCTGCATCAGAACAAAGCTTGCAAACTGCAGATACTGTTGCTTAATGAGATTTCTATTTGTTGATAGAATAGTAGAATCAGTCCCTGGGGAGCTGGTTAAAGGAGTGAAGCACGTCACTAAAGACGATACTTACTTAACCAGCGACAGATCAGGCACGCTTTGTTTTATCCCCTCTCTAATTGGCGAAACCCTCGGTCAACTGGCTGCCTGGAATGTTATGGCGCACAATCAGTTCACCTTGAGACCCGTTGCTGGAGTTGTTTCCAGTGCCCAATTACACCGCCCAGCCTATCTTGGTGAAACTATTCTACTAGAGTCTTATATTGACAGACTGGATGATACCGCAGTTGAGTATCATAGTTTTGCACGAGTGGGTAATGAACTAATTTTCACAATAGAAGGTGCCTTAGGCCCCTTATTGCCCATGGCAGATTTTATCAGTGATGAGGAAATAAGACTGCAGTACGCGCAAATTTATCGACCAGGTGATTGGTCAACCTATACCCAACTAGCTGCCTCACCTTTAGATTTAGAAATTCCCAGCCCGATTCCTGCTCTAACATTTGATCGCATACTAAACAGCGAACAGGGCATTAGTCTCGTTGCAGAAAAACGCATAGCAGGTGCCGCAGCTTATTTCAGAGATCACTTTCCTAAAAAACCGGTGTTACCAATGACGGTTTTATTAGAATGCAAATCTAATTTAGCTTACGAATTTATAGCTCAAGCTGGCTACACTCAGAATTATCAAATCAGTGAATTACGCAAAATTAAAATGAATGAATTTATTCAGCCTGGCGATGTAGTGACTTGTTTTGTTAAAGTCAAACAGCAGGATGAACAGCAATTAATCCTTTCTTTCCGCAGTGAAGTTGAAGGCAAACGAGTCTGTGTCGTTGATATAGTCATGCAGGTTAAAGGTACTAAACTATGAATAAAAGACGTGTAGCAATTACCGGTATCGGAGCTGTCTCACCCATTGGTAATGATGTAGAGACAACGTGGGAAAATTTAATGGCTGGCGCTTCCGGAATCGCAAGTATTAAGAGCTTTGATGCCAGTGCTTTTCCTACATACATCGCAGCTGAAGTTAAAAATTTTCAGCCAAATACAGAACTTAGCCGTAAACATACCCGTTTCGCGATGTCGTTTACGCATTTTGCCCTATCGGCAGCACAACAAGCATTTACAGACGCTGGTATTTTACCAAATCCAGCTACTTCATCTCGTTGGGGCGTGGTTGCTGGTAGTGGCATGATGACTTCAGAATTTGATTATTTGCACCGATTTCAACAAACCTGTGCCAGCACTGGTGAGATTGATTGGAACCTTTTACAAGAAAACAGTAAATCTTTTTATAACTTAGTTGATTTTGGCAAAACCACTTCCAACTCTGGTTTGTCTTTATTAATTCAAAATTTTGGTATCACTGGTTATGCCTCATCAGTTCATACAGCTTGTGCCTCCGGAGGACAAGCTTTAGGATTGGCCATGCAAGTTATCCGCCGTGGCGAAGCTGATTTTATGTTAGCAGGTGGTTTTGATTCCATGATTAATCCCTTAGGCTTATCTAGTTTTTGCTTATTAGGCGCCTTATCTACGTATAACGACACTCCAGAAACGGCAAGTCGTCCCTTTGATGGTACTAGAAATGGTTTTGTTTTAGGTGAGGGTGCTGCTTTTTTAATTTTAGAAGAATGGGAGCATGCAAAGGCTCGGGGCGCTAAAATTTATGCTGAATTGGCTGGTGAAGGTAACTCTTTAAGCTCTTATCGAATTACCGATTCACATCCTAATGGTGATGGTGCGATTCAAGCTATCGCTGGTGCTTTAAAAGATGCTGGTCTTCAGGCCTCTGATGTTGATTATATTAACGCCCATGGTACTTCTACTAAGATGAATGATTTGAGTGAAACGAATGCCATTAAAGCCGTTTTTGGTAATCGCGCGAAGACTATTCCTACAAGTTCCACTAAAGGGCAAACTGGCCATTTAATTGCTGCAGCCGGAGCGCTTGAAGCCGTCTTATCAATTAAGGCTATTGAACAAGGACGGATTCCTAAAACCGCTAATTTAACGCAAGCCGATCCTGAATGTGATTTGGATTATGTAGTTGATGGACCGCGTGAAAAATCTTTAGGCGTAGTGATATCTAATTCTTTTGGTTTTGGTGGGTCAAACTCCTGTCTTTTGTTTAAGCATCCAGATTTTGATGGAGTAGTATCATGAGTGCGGACAATAAAGTATTTATAACCGGCCGTAGTGCGCTAACAGCTTCTGGAGCAAATGCGGATGCCACCTGGAATTCTATTTTAGCTGGTGAAACAGGAATAGAAGAGATCAAACAATGGGATTTATCCTCCTGGAGCCATAAGCTTGGCGGTGAATTAAAAGAGTTTCAAGCTGAAAAAAGCCTACCTGATAGAAAGCTTATCAAAGTAATTTCACGACAAGATGTAATGGGAATTAATGCCGCAGTGCAGGCAGTAGAGCACAGTCAATTGATAAGTTATCGAGATACTTTAGAAAACGCAGATAAGTTTAATGACGAGACAGCAGTGTTTGTCGGATCACCAGGTAATAAATATTTTCAACAATATGATTTTTTGCCTTTAATAGCCAAAACTGATGCCAATATGCATTCATTTGCAAATCAATTATTTGAAGAAGTGCATCCTATGTGGCTATTACGTATTTTACCAAATAATGTTTTGGCGTACACCGGAATTACTTATGGATTTAAAGGTCCAAATCATAATGTAACCAATCATGCTGTTGGAGGAGCGCAAGCGATCTTAGAAGCGTACCACGCTATTCGCACAGGACAGGCCGAGCGCGCCGTGGTGGTAGCCTATGACATGGGCATAGAACCACAAGCTTTATACTATTATGAAAAATTGGGTGTGGTGAGTGCCCGCCACTTAAAACCATTTGATAAAGAACACGACGGCACTATTTTCGCTGAAGGCGCTGCAGCTTTAGTTCTGGAAAGTGAAGCCAGTGCAAAAGCTCGATCTGCTCAGTGTTACGGAGAAATTGTTGGTGGTTTATCAGCAAGTGAAGCAACCGGCTTATTTTCCATAGAGGCAGAAGGCACGCATTTATCCAATTTAATGTCAGCAACTTTAGCTCAATGCGGATTGACTGCAGAAGATATTGGTCTAGTAGTAGCGCACGGTAATGGCAATAGTAAATCAGATATTAGTGAAGCAAAAGCAGTCTTAAATACCTTTGCCAATAAAGAAATTCCACTTACAGCATTTAAGTGGTCCATGGGACATACTTTATGCGCTTCTGGTGTGTTGGATGCAGTATTAACAACTTATGCTTTAGAAACAGCCTGTGCGCCTGGAATTGCTAATTTTCAAAATTTAGCTTCGGAATGCGCCGGTTTAACAGTCAGTGCTGCGCACCAAAGCTTGCCTTCTAAAACTGCTGCGATTATGATTAATCGAGGATTTTCCAGTATGAATGCTTGTTTAGTGATTAAAGCTTGTGAATGAATTAGCACAACAAATTAGCGCCTTACCTGTAAGTCTTACAGGTCGGTTTATTTATTATTGTTTACCCTACCGACGTAGAGTTATTCAGGATAATATCCATCAGGTTTTTCAAACCAAACTTTCAGAATCTTTAAAAAAACGTTTAGCTGTCGCTTATTATTCTCATTTAGTTACTTCGGTGAAAGAAGCCATTGCTTTGCGTTTTATGAGTCAAGAACAATTGCGTGCCGAAGTAGAAGTGCGCGGTCATGAAAACATGTTAGCGGTAGTAGCACAAGAAAAGGGTGTTTTAGTAGTTACCGGTCATTTTGGAAATTGGGAATTTGCGCCTATTGGTGGTGTTTTAAATTTCAAACAGTTTAAAGGACAATTTCATTTTATTCGCCGTGCTATTGGTTTTAAAGCTTTGGAACGAATTTTATTTAAACGTTATTATCAAGCGGGTCTAAATGTTATTCTTAAAAAAAATGCCTTAGATCAAGTTTTATCAGCCTTAGAAAAAAATCATGCGGTGATTTTTGTTTTAGATCAGCATGCGTCAATACAAAATAGAGACGGTATTGCCGTTGAATTTTTTGGAAAAAAAGCCGGTACTTATCGCAGCCTGGCTACTTTCGCCCGTAATAAAGAAATACCGGTAGTGCCTGCAGCAGGATATAGATTGCCTAATGGCAAACATGTATTGGAATTTTTTGAGCCAATTCCTTGGCAAGAATATGGGAATGTACATGAGTCTTTGTATCAAAATACCTTAACTTATAATAAAGCTTTAGAGAGTATAATCTTGAGGCATCCAGAACAATGGAATTGGATGCATAGGCGCTGGAAATTATAAGTAACCCGTCCAAGCTACCTTTGGGATGACGTGCCGGAAATCACCAACTCCAATCCCTTTTTATAGTTCCTACATGCAAGTGGATGATCATTAAGTTGCTCGTAAAGTTTCCCAAGAGTTGCATACGTAATAGGTGTTGGATTAATTTCATTGGCTTGTTCTAAATAATTTTTCGCTTTGCCCCACAATTGTAAAGCGAGACACTGTTTGGCAGCACATAAGTAAAGAGGAGCTGAGTGTGGGTTTTTTTTCAGTAAAGACTCAATAAAATTTAATTGTTTCTCCGAGCCCGGAAGTAAGCCATACAGATGCAGTAATTGTGGGTCTAACTCTTTTTGCAAACAGGCACGTAATTGTGTTTCTGCTTTAGCAAAATCGGATTCATCACATAAAAACCCTATATATTCTGCTGCGATTTCTGGATTATTTTTTAAATTTTTAGGCAACTTTTGAAAAAAATTATTTATTGAATCTGCTTGTTTCAGCTTCACTAAATCTTGCATGGCTTGTAAATAAGTGCGTTGTTGTAAACGGTCAAATTCCACGTCATTAATAACATTATTTTTTTTAAGGCTGGGCAAGAGTGCAATTAATTGATTCCAGTCTCGCACCTCTTCATATAAATTCATCAATAGTTTTAATACATAAGGATGCCGCGGCGCTAAATCTTGCAGATGACGTAAGGTTGCTAGAGCTTGTTCCCACTGATGATTGGCTAATTGTAATTGCGCCTGGGTTAATTCAACTGCAATTTTCGCTTCAGGCATGGATTGTTGGGCTTCGCGTAAATACTGATCGCGCAAAGTACTATCACCCATTTTTTGGGCGGCGCGGGCAGCAGTAAGATAATTTAATAAGGGAGTATCCGTATTAGGTAGTGCTTGGATGAGATGATTTTTCGCTTTTAACCAGTAACCCTCACTATATTCTATGAGTCCTTTGCGTGTAGTTTCTTGCGCTTTTTGTGCAAGATTTCTGTTGTGCCATTGGGCGACGGCCTCAGGTGTTCTAACTAGTTTATTGATTAGTTGAATGAGACCATGAGCAACTAAAAATACTAAGAGCATGCTAAAAAGTGCAAGCCATAAAGTGGTTTCAAGAGTCCAATGATTTATAGCAATAAGTACATAACCAGGATCATAATTTAACTGGATGCCAAGAAAAACCGCAGCCAATAATACAATGAAAGCAATAACAAGGCGTATCATGATTGCTTGTCTCCTTGTTCTTTATTGGGCTTGTTTATTAATAATTCTTTTGATTCTATCAATTGATTGATAAGCGGTAAGGCTGCACCAATTTCTGGTTTTTCTTGAATCAGTTGTACTTCTTGTAATTTATTTAATTGATTTAATAAGGCCGCAGTACTTTGGCTGCCGGGATTGAAGGTTTTTTTGATGTTTGCTACTGCTTGTTTTAATACCATTTCATAAACCATAGCATTTCTATTGAGTACTGCCCATTGCGCCTCTTGGATATTCAGACGAATGTTTTCTTTTAATAAAGCCTCGTATAAAGGCGACATCAGCGGTTTAATTTCTTCATTATCGCGGCGAATTATTACTAATTTGCCTAATTGATTTAGGCTGTTTTGTAGATGATAACGCCAGCCAGACACAGGTGTCGCATTTTCAGTGGCTTTTTCCTGGGGTGTTGCATTCGTGGCAGATTGCATGCTTAAACCATCAACACTGGCTTGCGCTGCATCTAGCTGGCTTAAGACGCCAGCGATATCCAAAGTAGAAATAGCATGTAGTTGTGCAATTTCTTTGGCTAAATTTTGTCTGATATCAAACACTTTGTTTGTATTTAGATTTTTTAATACTTCATCTGCTTGAACAAGCAAGGCAATGGCTGAGTTAAAATCAGTGCTCCAATGGGCATTGATTTGCGCTAATTGAATATAATAGCGTGCTTTAAGTAATAGCCAATCTTCCTTTTTAAAATTAGTTTGATTTAAAGTTGTTTGTACTTCTTGATTTAGGGTTTCAAGTTTCGTTTGTATTTGTGTTTGTGTGTTTTGGATGCTTTTTTCAATAAGTCCTTGCGTTTCGGTTTGATCCAGTTTTAATTGTTTTACTTCCAGGGCAAGATGCTCATTGTTTTCCCGCAATGCATTACGCAGTTCTTGGTTGTGATGCATAGTGTAAAATGAAAGCGCTATAGCAATTAGAGCAGCTATAAAGGCAGCAGGGGCAAGTATGCTGCTCGTTTTTTTGCACGTTTTGGTACTTGCTTGCACTGGTTTTTGTTCTTCTTCGTTTAGCATAAATTAATCCTTTAAGTTTCAAACAAAGCATTTATTATCGTATCGGGCTGGCATCGTTTAATTTTTTTTATGCCCAAAGATGCGGCATATTGAGCCAGCCGCTCACTTAATACTAAACACAACTTGCTCTGTAACCAGCTTTGTGCCTCTGATCCAAACATTAAAAATAAATTGTTAAGAGACTGCTCACTAGTTACTAGTATAATATCGACTCCATCATTGCGCCAGATTGATTCAAGTAATTGCTTGTTAAATTGGGGTAATTCTCGTTTGTACACAGCCAACTTGATTAGTTTTGCTCCACGCTTGAGCAAGCTTTCTTCAATCAGCGTTCTACCGCCTTCGCCTTTAAATAATAGCACGGTTTGATTTTTTAGGTTTTTTAGTGATTTTAGCTCTAGCAAATGTTCACTGTCAGCCAGATTTGGGATCTCAAGAAGGTTGAGCCCCTGTTGTTCTAGGGCCTTTGCTGTTCCTTGACCAAGCGCACATACTTTGATGGTGTTTGGCCAAATAATTTGCTGTTTTTGCAGTTCTGCAAAACAAAAATGAACCGCATTAGGACTAATAAAAATTGCTAAATCTACTTTTTGTAAATCAGGCAAAGCTTGAGTCCAGTCCGGCTGGGTGGCGGAAATTTCTAAAGTAGGGCATTCAATAACTAAGCCGCCTGCTTCTATTATACTACGACTAAGTGCTGCTGCCTGATGTTTGGGGCGGGTATTTAAAACACGTAAACCTTGCTTCATAAAGTACCAAGTAATTTTTGCGCACCTTGTGCCAACAATGAGTCGGTACAACGGCGGGCTAATAATTCTGCTTGTTCTTGCGGTCCGATTTGCTGATCTGAAATGATTTTGCTGCCATCAATACTACCAATTTTTGCACGGAGGAGTAATTCTTGAGAAGGTAAAACAGAACAATATACAGCTAAGGGAACATGACAGTTACCACCCAATTGAGCATTGACCAGGCGTTCTACTTGAACACAAAGTGCTGTTTGGGCATCATTTAACGCGCTTATGAGCTTTTGCAATTCGTGATCATCATTTCTGCATTCAATTGCTAAAGCACCTTGTCCGCAAGCAGGTAGCATTATGTCTTCAGGAATGTATTCGCTGATATTGGATTTCAATCCCATGCGTTCAAGACCAGCTGCTGCAAGGATAATTGCTTGGTATTCACCTGATTCTAATTTGGTTAAACGTGTATTAATATTACCCCGTAAGGATTTTATGTGTAAATCAGGCCGATAAGCCAGTAATTGCGATTGGCGTCTTAAACTGGCAGTGCCTACTATTGCTTGTTGGGGTAGTAGATCAATGCTTTTAAACTGCGTACTGACCAGGGCATCAAAAGGATTATCACGTTTACAAAATGCTGCCAGACTTAAACCTTCAGGGAACGTTGCCGGCATATCTTTGCTCGAATGAACAGCAATGTCTGCACGGCCATCTAATAAGGCTTCTTCTAATTCTTTAACAAATAAGCCTTTGCCGCCTACTTCCAGTAATTTGCCTTTTAAAAATTTATCACCAGAGGTAACCATGGGAATTAAAGAGAACTCTACGTCCTGCCAATGTTGTATCAATAATTGTCCTACATGATTAGCTTGCCATAAGGCCAAAGGACTTTTGCGGGTAGCGATGCGAATAATTTTTTTCATACAAATAGCCAAATAAAACTGTTTTTGTAGGTTGGGTCATATGACCCAACATTGGGGGTGCATTGAGGATCGAATGTTGGGTCAAACGACCCGTATACATTCGCAATGACGAAACGTTCTACAAAATACAGCGTTACGCCTGAGCTCGTTTCAAAGCAAAAGCAATAAATATATAAGTCCAACCGCTAACTATTAACTCAATGGCTATAAACATTCCTATAACCCACAAGCCACTAACTGGCCATTGAGCAAGAATTAATAGGCCTAAAATAATAGAAGCAAGACCAGCAAGTACTAACCAACCCCAACCAGTACTGTTTTTTAAGGTAAAGGCCATAATCAGTCTGGTCACACCTATAACAATCAGGATGCCCGCTAAAATGCCAGTAATAATGGTTGACGCCATAAACGGATCGTACAGGACGTCACCGGCAGCTGCAATGTATAAAACAGCAATAAATGCATGCCACACTACGCCGCGCCATTCTTTGTGCTTAAATACGTCTATTATATGGCTAATACCAGCTACAAATAATAGAGCACTGAAAAAATACATGCTTACAAGCGTAAGACCAACGGCCATACCAAGTCCAATACATCCAAGAATGAGGGACAAAATTCCAAATCCTAAAATCCAACCCCAGTTGCGATTGAGATCAATTACATTTGATTCAACAACTACCTTATTTCTAGACATACGATATCCTTATTATATAGTGGGAAAATAGTTCCAACCTTTCTAATATATACAAAATAACAAGTAGTTGTCGAATTTATTCAAAAAGTTGATATAAGTCATCATTCATCAATGATCCCATGACGTTCCTGCGAAAGCGGCAAACTATTTTTAGTTCAAGATGGTTCACAGCATTCGCGGGGATGACACAAGGTGATATACTCAGATTTCTCGCTATAATACATTCGGATCATGCGTACAAATTATACTGTTCCTATTATTCTGATTGCTTCAATTGTCCTTGGTGGACTTGTAGGTCATTTTTTTGACGAAAGCATTTTTTATTTAAAACCAATAGGTGCTATTTTTCTTAATCTATTGTTTACCGCCATTGTGCCGTTGATTTTTTTTAGTATCGCGGCAGTAATTGCCCGAACAAGTTCTTTGGCTAAATTAGGCAGTATTATTTTTTATATGTCGCTGGTATTTGTGTTAACTGGATTAGCGGCAGCAATTTATGCACTTGTAATCGTCACATTATTTCCTCCAGCACAAGATGTATTAATAAATATGTCCATGCCAGCAACTATGCCTGAGGCTGACATTTTAAGTCATATCACTGGAATTTTTACTGTTTCTGAATTTTATAAATTATTTTCCCATAAACATATGTTGGCTTTGATTGTTTTTTCGATAGTAACGGGCTTAGCCGCGTCACAGTCCAAAGAAAAGGGCTTGGCTTTTGTTGCTTTTTTGGAAGCTGGTGAAGAAGTATTTATGCGGGTTTTTAATTTGATAATGTGGATAGCGCCCATTGGTTTCTTTGCTTATTTTGCAGTTTTAGTCAGTGAATTAGGCCCCCAATTGATGGAGAATTATGTTAGGATTTCTATAGTCTATTATCTTTGTGCCATAGTTTATTTTATTGTTGTCTATTCACTTTTTGCTTATTTGGCCGGCTCCACTAAAGGTCTTAAACTATTTTGGAAGAATATTTTTCTGCCCACGGTAACCTCAATTGCAACTTGCAGTAGTGCCGCGAGCATTCCTGCAAATTTGCTTG
The DNA here is from genome assembly GCA_041662885.1 of Legionella sp. Taxonomy (GTDB): domain Bacteria; phylum Pseudomonadota; class Gammaproteobacteria; order Legionellales; family Legionellaceae; genus Legionella. The sequence continues at coordinate 12,850 of JBAZRP010000009.1, read as the reverse complement.
CCACCAAAAACATGCAAGTACCGCCAGCAATCTCTGAAACGGCTGTGCCCTTGGGTGCCATCATTCATAAAGACGGCTCGGTAATTGGTGGAATTTTTAAAATTGCGTTTTTGTTTGGTATTTTTCAGCTGCCTTTTTCTGGTTTTTCAGTCATCTTAACAGCAATCGGAGTTGCTTTATTGGTGGGAACTGTTATGGGAGCAATTCCTAGTGGTGGCATGTTGGGTGAATTATTAATTTTGAGTGTTTATGGTTTTCCGCCCTCAGTTTTAATGGCAATTGCCGCTATAAGTATTATCATTGATCCCATCGCCACTATGCTTAATGTAACCGGAAATAGCGTTAGCAGTATGATGATTGCACGTTTAGTCGAAGGTAAGGCTTGGTTAGAAAAGAAGCCTATAATCCCCGTCAAGACGGGGAGTTAGAATATTATTGATAGGTGCATACTGTATTTGCAGTCTGTGCGTTATTATCAGTTGGCGGTCTTGCTGGTTGATATAAGGTATGGGGATTATTTGCTACAGTGATAATATTACTCTGCATGTTTTTAAATATGTAGCTGTGAGTCAAAGGCAATGGATATAAGATAACCTCATTAGGTATATTTACCGTATGCAGGGCAATACTTATATCTTTGTTTTGTTGCGCAAGCTGATGTTTTACCACATCAAAATGTACGCCAATTTGAACGGTTTTATATAGGGCAAAAATAGAGTTAACTAAAATAGTAGCAGTAACGTCGCGAACCTCATGCTGGAAGAGTTCATTGGATGGTCCACTGCATCCTTCATCCAATCGCACCTCTTGTTGTTGTCGTACTTGAGAACCTATTCTATCTATCTTTGAATTAGCATTATATTCAACACTAACATTATCTATAGCATCGCTAAGAAAAGAGCCGATTCTAAAGTTGCAGCCTATAAATGCTTGGTATAAACCCAAGTCTATTTTATTTTTGTATTCAAGCTGAAGCTGTTTTTTTTCTTGATTCTCAATAAAGAGTTCGTAGCAAAACGTCCCACTGCCGCTGATAGCCGTTTTTCTAAGATTGACTGAGGTTGTAATGGTAAAAACGCCTAGCTCAGTTTGTATTTCTCCGGGGGTCTTTTGCGCGTTTGCTTGCTGCTTAATTAAACTAATCAAAGAGTCGGACAGTGTGAATGTATCATCTTCTACCATCCAGGTGACTTTTTTAGTAATTGGGCAATATCTTTCTTTGAAAGGCGTTTTCCAGGAACCGTCCTGATTCAGAGTCGTTTTGATTTTATAAATCTTAGGCTGACCCTGAGTAATTAATTGATGTGATTTTAAACTCGAATAAAATGAGTCTTTATGATTTTGCACAGCTGCAAAAACTTCTGGTGGTAACTCTAATTCAATAAATTTAGGGTGTAAATACTTGAGTTCTGCGAGTAAATCAGGCCAATTGATAGTGTTTATAAAGGTATCTACATTTTCTTTTGTTAAAATAGGGTTAACTGAGATAGGAGTTGCTTGGAGAATATTTTGTAGTTGAGTTATAACAAATGGCTTTGCTTGATTATCTATTAATTTCCAGCTTATTAAAAAAGCAATAATATGATAGGGTGAACGAGTTATTGGACTTTGTTTTAATTGAATATCCTGGTCATCAAGATATGCCTGTATCTTCGATAAATACCTCATGACAGGATTATTCATTACGTTAGTAAGTAGGGTCATTGAGTAACTCCATTTATAATAAGTTTTGTATCTTCCTTTTTAGTGCACCACCAAATGCTTCATTTTCTCAGTAGCATTAACTAACTCTAAAGTAATTTGCGGTTCTCTTGCTGAGTGACCTGATGCTTCGGCGAAAATTAATTCAGAATTTGGCCAAAGTTGATGAAGTTTGTAGGCGTTTTTAGAACGCGCGATGGTATCATAACGCCCTTGAACGATAATTAAAGGCAAATGATTAATTTGTTGTACCTTATCAAGTAACTGACCTTCTGGCATGAAAAAATGATTGATACTGTAGTGAATAAACATCCGAGCAATACCGACAATTACTGTTTTATCACTCATGGCTTGTTGTAACTGCTCTGGCGAAATTTTTAAATAGGAGCAAATCGTATCGTACTTCATAAAGGCATCTGCTGCAGCTAGGACACTATTCGGATCCGAGTTGATTACTCGTTTATGATAGGCGCTAATTAAATCCGTTTGTTCGTTTTCAGGAATAAAATCATTAAATTCTTGCCAAACTTCTGGGAAAGTATCGCGCATGCCATACCATAAATTGTTATTTTCGCCTTCAGTTCCCAAGAAAATTCCTCGCAAAACAAATCCCAAAGCGCGTTCTGGGTGGGCCTCACCATAAGCAAGAGCAAGAGCGCTGCCCCAGGAACCACCAAAAACCAGCCATTGATCAATATTCAATTTGGTTCTTAGTACTTCTATATCATTCACCAAATCTTGAGTAGTATTATCTCTAACCTCACCAAAGGGTTTGGAGCGTTTGGCGCCCCGTTGATCGAATAAAACTATTCGCCAAAAGCTTGGATCGAAATAGCGCATATCGTCATTAGCACAACCAGCACCGGGTCCGCCGTGCAAAACAACTACAGGAACACCTTTGGGATTACCGTATTGTGCATACCAAAGTTGATGGATGGGAGAAACGGGCAAATAGCCCTCATCAAAAGCTTCGCTAACTGGATAAGGTGTTGGTGGTGAGGCAAAAGAGGTGCGAAAAACAAATAAAGAGAAAGCGCTTAGGAACGTTATAATAAAAAAGAAAAAATAAGAAGTTCTAATCATAATGTGCATCCTTAAAACTGTACCATCCAAAAACGGTGCTATCTCCGAAGGCCGGAGACTTCCACCTTTGTGATAATACATCTAATTCTCAAACATGTGCAGCAAATTACCGTAAATATTTTGTACTTTTCCTACTACTAGAAAAAAACCCAATTTCCATGTATTATTTACCTAATTTTATTAAGATGTATGTATTATGAAGATGTGTTTATGGGTGTTTTTGCTGGCCTATTCTTGTGCTGTTTGTGCCAATAATGCAGGCCAGGATACCTATGAGCATTTTTGCATTAGCTGTCATCAAGATGGAGTTGCCGGTGCTCCTAAATTCCATGATAAAATAGATTGGGATGCACGTTTGGCTGGTAAAACTCTAGATGATTTGTTGGCTTCGGCCATGAATGGTGTAAATGCCATGCCCGCGCAAGGGACATGTTCTGAATGCAGCGAAGACGATATTCGCGCTGCTATAACTTATATGATGCCTAAATCATGACTAAATTTGAATTTAAAAAAGTGCAGGGTTTTTTGATGCTGCTTACGCTAGCGGTATTTTTAGCATCTGTATACCTGCAATACATAGCAGGTTTACACCCCTGCGCCTTATGTTTGATGCAGCGTTTATGCATATTCTTGCTCTTAATTGTTATGGGATTTAGATTATATACCTTAAAAAGGGCTCATTTTATAAGCTTATTACAAATACTTTTGGCTGCTGCCGGTATGTTTTTTTCCTTAAGACAATTATGGTTACAGTCTTTACCAGCCGGTGAAACATCCAGTTGTTTACCCGGTCTTGATATTCTCGTTCATTATTTTCCTTGGCAGACTGTTGTCAAAGCTTTATTTTTGGGAACTGGTGAATGTGCCGAAGTTAGCTGGACCTTGCTGGGGATTTCTTTAGCAGGTTGGGGTGGAATTTACTTTGCCATCGTCCTCTTTTTCAGCCTTTATTTGTATTCAAAAACCTCCGATAGTACCCAATGAAATCTTTTGCTTGTGAAGTTTTAAAAAAAGATACGCTAACCAAAGCGCGAGTTATCAAGGTAACTACTCCTCATGGGGCTTTTATAAGTCCGGTATTTATGCCAGTGGGAACACGTGCAGGGGTGAATAATATGACACCTTTGGAATTAACCCAAGCTGGGAGTCAGATTATTTTAGGCGGCAATACCTATCATATGTTGTGTGCACCTGGAATGCAGATTATAGAAGAAGCCGGTGGCATGCATCCCTTTATGGCTTGGCATGGTCCTATGTTAACGGATAGCGGTGGTTTTCAAATCTTTAGTTTATCCCGGAATAAAGAACTATGTACTATTGATGAAGAGGGAGCGCATTTTAAGTTACCAGGCACTGATAGGATAATTCATATGACTCCTGAAATGTCTTTGGAAACGCAAAAAATAATAGGCGCAGACATTATTATGGCTTTTGATCAATGCACGCCGGATAGTTGCTCTAAAGAAGAAGTCAGACATATTCTAAACCGTACTCATAGATGGCTTAAGCAATCTATAGACTACCATCGAGAGCATCCTAATTCCCGTTACGGCAATCAACAAGCCTTATTCGGCATAGTGCAAGGTGGTGTTTTTGAGGATTTGCGTCGCGAAAGCGCCGATTTTGTGGCTTCTATGAACACGGATGGCATTGCTATAGGTGGTGAAACTATAGGCTTTGATATGAAAACCACAGTAGAAGTATTAAATTGTGTTCGGCATTTTCTGCCCGAAAATAAACCGCGCTACACTATGGGAGTCGGCATGTCGCCTCAGGATTTAGTTTCAGTAGTGGAACAAGGCGTGGATATGTTTGATTGTGTGGCACCAACGCGCAATGCGCGTCATGGAGCTTTGTATTGTGGTGAGTTAGTTAGGGATGGAGATTGGTTGCGCTTTACTAGTGATTATGAGAATGAGCGCATACAAATTAAAAAAGCCTGTTTTGCCAATGATGAAACACCGATTATGCCCGGTTGTACCTGTTCTACCTGTCTTAATTACTCACGTGCTCACATGCACTATTTGTTTAAGAAAAAATCAAATTCCTTCACTGCCTTAGCCAGTATTCATAATATCCATGTTTTACATGCTGTATGTGATACAATGCGCGATTTAATAATGAATAGATAAGAGGAGAAACAATGCTTGTAATTACTACGTCTAAAGGCGATATAAAACTGCAATTAGATACTGAAAATACGCCACTGACAGCAGAGAATTTTTTAAATTATGCGCGTAAAGGCTTTTATAATGATACTATTTTTCATCGCGTAATAAGTGGTTTCATGATTCAAGGCGGCGGCTTGACTGCTAGTATGGATCAAAAAGCAACTGATGCAGCAATTCAAAACGAAGCTAAAAATGCCAAGCCTAATAAGCGTGGAACTATTGCTATGGCGAGAACATCTGATCCGCATTCGGCAACAGCACAATTTTTTATCAACGTTGTTGATAATGCTTTTTTAAATTACAGTGGCGATCACCCTCAGGGATTTGGTTATTGTGTATTTGGCGAAGTAGTAGAAGGTATGGATATAGTAGATGCTATTGCCAAAGTTAAAACAGCACAACATAAAGGACATGGTGATGTTCCTGTTGAAGAAATTAGTATTATTGAAGTTAAAGAAATTTAATTTTACACTCCCCAAGGTCTTTCCGAGCTCAGCGAGGGATTTCCCTGGGGTGTTAAATTGCCGCAACAAACTCAATGTTATCCGATGATTCTTGCCAGCTATTTTCGATGCGTATTTTGCTTAAACGAGCATGAATTTTTGCATCTGTTAGTTGGTTGGAATCAGCGATTTTGTGATCAAATATAATTGCAGCTAATGGCAATATTTTATTGAGCTCTGGATTTTTAATGGCAGCAATAAGAGCTTTTGCTGAGCGAGTTTGGCCGTAGGTAGCTTGGAAAAAAAAGCTTCCTCTATAGGCAGAAGTTATTTTACATAATTCAAAAAGTACCACTTTTAGTTGTTCCGGATTAAAATTTTTCTTATTTTCAATTTGTTCTATTAAATCTTTTAATAAAAAACCTTTATGGCCTATCTGGCTAAAGTGTGATAATGCATTATAACAATTTTGCACCAGATCCCTTAAGGCAATAATTTGGTTGGAATCAACTATATTAATATTAGGATTTAAACTCATTTCACGAGTGATAGTAGCTGGGCTAGGAAGAGGCCCTTGAGTGATTGCCGGGGTGTGTTTTAGTTCACTCAGTCCACTGTCATGGCCGAATAGCTTCATAAAATGTTCATCAATCACCCCAATTTTGGTAGATAATAATAATCGTTGTTGATCATTAAAATCCGGTGAGTTGTTCACTTTTTCAAAATTAAGAGTGGCATTGGAGAAGGTTTCCAGGCTAAGAGTTAGAATTTTTGTTATAGGGTTTAAAACTGCTTGTAAACCGCGATTTGGTTTTGCATCTTTCGCGAGACATTCATCAATTTTTGTTAATTTCAAACTAAGATCATTTGATTCCTTTTTAATGTTCTCTAAGAATTTTATCATGAAATTTTGAAATAATTCCAGCTGCAAAAAGCTGCGGTGGGTTTCTAGAATTTCGTAAATATAATCTAATAATAAAGTAATTTGGCTCAAGCGGAATTGATAATGGGGTAATGCATCCAGGGCTTTTTCGGTAGAGTCTTCTAATTCGATAAAAGGAGATATTTCCCAAATGTAATAGCCATTTTTGTTTGAGGCCATTTTATTGATTGCTTGAACTTGTTGTTTGCCGTTATAAAGTAGTGGATCTTGTCGTTTTCTTTGTGATTGCTTGGCTTTTTGATAGCTATCCATTGTATCTACTTGGATTCGGTAATCTTCAATCACTAAAGTAATAAATGGTACTAATCTGCGTGCAGTTATTCTGGCAATTTCTTTGGAATTTTTTGTAGGGTGGTCTTTTTTACTACATTGTCGAATAGGCTTAATAAATTTACGATCCAGTCTTCTTAAAGTTAATTCAAATTCAAGGCAACTATCTAAATTGGTTTCTTTTAAAAGGTTTAATATTTTATGTCTTTGAGTCGAATCCAAATGACAGTAAAAAATAATAAGGTCGATAACTGTGAGCATAGGTGAATTCATAAGGCTTTGTTTGGGGGCTAGTCGGGCATAAGGCTGGAAATAATTAATTAAAGTAGGGTTTAGCGAAAGCATTTGATTTAAATGACTTACTGTATAAGCGAGATCTTCCGCAGCATTTTCGTCATGCTCTATTTTTTTTGTAACAGCATTAGTGCGTACATAGATTAATTTAAAAATACTTTTATCCATGACTCTCAAGGCACTGTGGGCGCTATTGGTAATATCTTCAATATTTACTTGTTGTAACTGTTCTTCGGCGTAAGCTAAACGGAGCGCTTTAATATGGATTTCTACTTTGCGTACGTAACTCACAAGCTCATTATCTTCATTATCAAGGTCTATTATAGATATAGTTCCTTGCTTGGTCAGCATGAGGTTCAGGAGTTGTTCTGCTTCGGTACATAGTTCAATACAGCGTTGGAGACTTAATCGAAAACCTGAATTGATATCAACGGGATGTTCTAAATTCCATAATAGGTTAGCCAAACTCATCATGATTAAGCGTGGCGCTCTTATATCATTCAGATAATTATCACGCGAGAAGACAGATTTGAAAAATTCACCAAATCGTCCATCTGTTTGAAATTTTATATCTATATCAGAAATTGCTTCAGGAAAGGCAGATATAAAAAATAGTTGTACGGCATTACGTTGTTTTTCAACAGTACGGGTGCTGGCAATTTGCTGACCCAAGTTGGCACTCATTCTATAAAAGGGTAAAACAGAGTAAAAAATACTGCGATCAGCATCTTCGAGCACTGCATTTTGAATTCCAAAATAAGTAGTAAAACTGGTATTTTTTTCAGTAAAATCAATAAATGATTTAATGATTCGTTCTTGTTTGGAAAGTTGAGTTTCTTCTTTGGACATGGGAATAATAAAAGTAGAAATCCCGGCTTGACGCTCTTTATCAAAGCCTAATCGTTTCTTTTTCAAATCCGTTAATTGGCTTTGAACTGCAACATAGGCTAGCTGCAAACATTTCACAGCAACGGTAATCGCAATATTTTGCGCATCGATATCTAATAGCAGATTTGAGGCGGTGCTTTTGGCAGTGACTAAATCACGCGCACGACTTTCAGCATTGGCCTTGATTGCTTTGGCATTTTCCTCACCTTTTTGCAATTGTTGTTTTATTGTGTTTACCGCTCCACGCAAAGCTAATTCAGTAGACGTTGATGAAGTCATATTAAAAATTCCTTTTTAAATGAAGACTATGGCTTGTGATACTGAATGGTAAAAATTGGTGCATCCTGCTCTGTAATTGTAACTCTGTATTCATTAAGTCCAGAACGATAACGTACTCGTAAAACCTGTACATTTAGTAAGACTATAATTGATAGTACAATAATTATTAAAGAAGGTGAACAAGGCATATTAGTATGGTGTACTAAATAATCAGATATTAAGGGCGGCAAACCCGCAGCGAGGCTTGCCGCTACGGAATAGACGAGTGATAAAGTAGTGCAGCGGATTTGCAAAGGGTATAGTTCAGTTAATAGCACAGTTGAGACACTAAAATAACAGGCGGTGGGGATGGAAATGAGTACTTGCATTAAGGTAAAGGATGCTGCATTGCCAAAATTAATGGCATACATATAAGGATACGCCAAAATTAGTAAACCAGCACTTGCGTAACTAAGCATGGTCAGTCGGTCGTTTTTGTCCGAAATCCAGCCAAATATAGGGGTTAATATACCTACGCAGAGCAAGGATAAAACATTGGCAGCTATAATGTATGAGTGAGAAATTTGTGCAAATTCTAAGGCGTGCAAGGGGATGTATAAATAAAAAAAGAAGCTAATACTAACGGTAAGCAAACTTGAGAAAAAGGTAAAGTACAGCATAAACGGGTGTTTTTTTATAAATGCTAGTGATTGTTGGTAGATAGCTGCCGTACTGGGCTTTTTTTGGTTGGCATAATAAAGAACATAAGACAGACTTTCTGGCATTTTATTGCGGATATAAAAACCTACAGCTGTAGTAAAGGGTATTAATAGAAATGGAATGCGCCAAAGATTTTCATATTCCGGATGCAAGCTGGAATAATAATGAACAAAAGCTACTACTAAGCAGGCAAGCAAATTACCACTAATAACACCAACCGAAGACCAGCAGCCACGAAACCCTCGTTTATTGGTTGCACCACTTTCGACTAACAAACTGGCAGAATTTAAGAACTCAGATCCGAGGGCCGCGCTTTGAATAAAACGTAACAGTAAAAACAGTCCCGCAGCAAGGATACCTATACGGTCATAAGTAGGTATCAAACCAATTAAACTGGTAGAAATTCCCATAATCAAAATGGAACCGATTAATACATTTTTTCGGCCGTACAAATCCGACAACAAGCCAAGCACAAAAGCTCCCATTGGTTTGGCCAGATGAGCGATAAAAATTAGAAAGAGCAGCACAGTTGCGCTTGATTTATTACTGCCTAAAAGAAAGTGTGATAATTCTATGGCAGAAAAATAACAGACAGACATATCATAAGCTTCGACTAAATTCCCCATGAGCCCACCTAAAATAGCTTTATTTTGATAGTTCATAATCCACCTGTAGGGAATCACAATAATTAAAAAGCGTGTCTAAGAGCGTGTAGCAATACAGTCCAATTTTATAAAACTCTTCTTGTTGTTGGGTAAATAATTCTTCAGTTTTGCGACATGATTTATTACTCGCCAAAGAGTATATTACAGGAGTTTCGTTGATTTTGGCTGCTAGGGATAAGCCTAATGGATAATTGTGTTTAATTTGCTTGAGATAATATAATTCATCATAGCGTGTTTCTTGATATAAATTCTGCCAGTTGGATTGTGTGTATTGTTGGTACCATTGCGGATTATAAGTTTTATCATAAAGCCAGAGTTGGCTACTGAATAAATTATATTCCAAGGCAGGGGTAGATGAAAAAGTGATTAATTGATTGTTTTTATTAATGCGCGTGAGTGAGAGATGATGAATTTCATGTATACCGAGTACATCTTGAAACACCATTGAAACTTTATTTTTAAAAGCGAAGAGCACTTCTAAAAACTGGGGGTGGGGCTTTATATCCATACAAACATTTCCATTTACATCTAACTAATTATATTCCTTGTGGATGGCTAAAATGCTTTACCGAAGACAAGGCCAAATCTATAATTTTTTTCGACTGTTCTTCTGTTGCATTAATAAGACTGACATCATTGATTAAGTCTAACAAAAAATCAGGTACTTCTTGCTCCATCAAATTACTATTATATACACATCTTGCTCTATTGAAAATATAGTGGAGCAAATTCTTACTTATTGTGATTTTATTTTTCGACTGACCGTGATCGTCATGGGCATCACCAAACAATAACCAACCAGGCGATACTTTTAGTTTGGTAGCAATTTCAACTAATTTAATGGGTTCGGGGATTGCTTCACCACGTAGATATTTACGGCAGATCTGTACTGAATAACCAGTAATTTCAGCAAGAGCATGAATGGAAACTCCCGAGGTTGAACGCTGTGAATTTAAGCCAGCAGCAAGCATCGCATCACGTAGGCGATAGGAAAACTGCTTGGTTAAGTCAACCTTTTCCATAGAAATAGCTACCAAAATAAGTTAGGGAAATGGTACCTGAACATCAACGTCGTCCCAATGTAGGTTGGGCCTTGGCCCAACAATTGTGGCATTAGAGCATCATTGTCGGGCCAAGGCCCAACCTACATTGGGATAACGATCTTGGTAATTAGTGTATCAAATTCAATGAAAACTTGCAAATAAACAAACGTTTGGAAACTTTGAGTTTCGTTTCGAAATTATTAGTTGACAATGAGTTGGTTTTGCGTATAATGACCCCCGAAGCGAATGGAAATAGCGTTTCAAAACAGGACTTGGGGAAGCACGATGGAACAGGCAAGCCAAGTCCAAACCGTATGGATGAGTGGTTAGATCATAGCGGTTTATCTCGCAAAACACCCTGGCTTGAATGGACCCCTTCCATTCAGGCCTGTCTGTCTTATATTTTTTTTAAAAACATTTGCATTATAATAGGGGCTTACTATATAATTCTTGCCTATTGTATAGAGATTAATTTATAGGCACGTAGCTCAGTGGTAGAGCACCACCTTGACATGGTGGTGGTCGGTGGTTCAATCCCACTCGTGCCTACCATGTGACCTGATATTAAGGCCCTGCTTGCAGGGTTTTTTTTGCTGGACCGATAGATTGAATTATGCCAAATATTAAATTGCCTGGTGGAAGTATCAAACCTTTCGAAATTCCTGTAACCATCTATGACGTAGCCCATAGCATTAGCCCAGGACTGGCTAAAGCCGCTTTAGCTGGACGCGTTGATGATCGCTTGGTGGACACCTCTTTTTTAATTACTAATGATTGTTCCTTAGTAATTATCACCGAAAAACAAGAAGAAAGTTTGGAAGTGATTCGTCACTCAGCAGCACATTTATTAGCTCAAGCAGTTAAAAGTTTGTTTCCTCAAGCCCAAGTTACTATAGGTCCGGTAATTGAAGACGGTTTTTACTACGATTTTTCTTTTGAAAGACCCTTTACTCCGGAAGATCTTGAGTTAATCGAAGCAAAAATGTATGAATTAGCTAAGGCAAATTTCCCTGTAACTCGCAGAGAACTACCACGAAACGAAGCCATAACTTATTTTAAAAGTATAGGTGAGGAATATAAGGCTAAAATTATTGCTGATATTCCTGAAGGTGAGGTTTTGTCACTCTATAAGCAAGGTGATTTTGAAGATTTGTGCCGAGGGCCCCATGTTCCTGCTACTGGCTTTTTAAAAGCATTTAAGCTTACCAAGCTGGCAGGTGCTTATTGGCGCGGTGATTCTAATAACGAAATGTTGCAACGTATTTATGGCACGGCTTGGGTGGATAAAAAAGCTTTGGCTGATTATTTATTCCGTTTGGAAGAGGCTGAAAAGCGCGATCACCGTAAACTGGGTAAAGCTTTAGGTTTATTCCATTTTCAAGATATAGCGCCTGGGATGGTTTTTTGGCATCCTAAAGGTTGGACTATATATATGGAACTAGAACGCTATATGCGTGGTCGTCTCGCAGATTTTGGTTATCAAGAAATTAAAACACCACAACTGGTTGATAAAGCATTATGGGAGAAGTCGGGTCACTGGGCTAACTTTAGAGACGAAATGTTTGTAACTGAAACTGAAAATCGTCATTATGCCGTTAAACCTATGAACTGCCCTTGCCATGTGCAAGTATTTAATCAAGGCCTTAAAAGCTACCGCGATTTACCGGTACGATTATCAGAATTTGGTAATTGCCATCGTTGCGAACCTTCAGGTTCTTTGCATGGTCTAATGCGCGTGCGCAACATGGTTCAAGATGATGCCCATATCTTTTGTACTGAAGATCAAATCCAGTCAGAAGTAGATATGATGTTGCAGTTAGTTCAATCCGTCTATAAAGATTTTGGTTTTGATGTTATAAAATACCGCTTGGCTTTACGCCCTGAAAAGCGGGTTGGTACGGATGAGGTTTGGGATAAAGCTGAAGCGGCTTTAAAACATGCTATGACTGGTCGAGGCATAGAATGGGTTGATGCACCCGGTGAAGGGGCTTTTTATGGACCCAAGATAGAATGTTCTTTATCAGATAGTTTGGGAAGAATTTGGCAATGTGGTACGATACAGGTCGATTTTTCAATGCCGGAACGTTTAGAGGCAAGTTATATTGCCGAAGACGGTAGTAAGCGCATTCCAGTAATGGTACATAGAGCCATATTAGGCTCTTTTGAGCGCTTTATGGGTATTTTGATAGAAAATTATGCGGGAAAGCTGCCTTTATGGCTGTCTCCGGTGCAAGCCTCAATATTGACTATTAGTGAAAAGCAAAACGAATATGCAGAAAAAGTAAGTAAAATTTTACAAAAAAATGGTATTCGTGCAATTTTTGACTTGAGAAATGAGAAAATAAGCTTTAAAATCCGCGAGCATACTTTA
>JBAZRP010000008.1:0-48259 GCA_041662885.1 Legionella sp. | reverse complement strand
TTGCGGCTGGAGATTCTATTACTACCCCTGCTAATGGATCTGCCAGCATTAAATATACCAATGGTACTTTAGTAAACCTTAGTGGTGGCACTAATTATAAAATTTTATCCTACACCCCCAAACAAGCTGCTGTGCAAATAAAAGCTGAATTAAATCATGGTACTATTAACTCAAAAACTTCAGGAACTACCAAAGAAACTATAAAAACCCCGATAATGGCTTTAGCAGTACTTGGAACTAAATATGAATTAAGCGTTGCATGCATCAGACAAACAAATACGCATCATAAAGGGAAATGTACCAATACCCTTGCACTCAGAGTCTTTCAAGGCGTGGTTGAGGCAGGTGGAAGAATGGTTACTGCAGGTTCTAGCGTTATTATTACTTCCGCAGGTGTCAGACCCGCTTCATCAAGCTCTTCAATACAAATAAATAATGCCGCAGCAGGCACTGTTTCAACTGTGAATGTTCAAAATACAAACTCCTCTTCCAGTGGTGGCGCAGCTGTTACTACAATGCCTCCTCCAGCACCACCACCACCTACCCCTCCACCACCACCAATTGGACCTTAGGCTTTTTGTTCTTGGTATATAGCAATAAAGTCAAAAACACTCTATTATTCATAGAGTTTATTGTTTTTTTTACGGCAAAATATAGGGAAAGCTATGAAAAAATTGACTTTATTGTGTTTGTTAATTTCAACTTCTCAGTTACACGCTGCGGCAGCTACCGTATTATTCACATCAAATAAAGTCACTGGGATGCATGCTGGCGCCAGTCGCGATATTACCCGCGGTACTACTTTAGATGCAGGGGACTCTATAACCACCGGCCCGGATGCAGTTGCTAATATTAAATACACCAATGGCACACTGGTAAATATTGGTGCCAATTCTAACTATAAAATTTTAGATTACTCACCCAAACAAGGTGATGTACAAATTAAATCCGAATTAAGTTCCGGCTCAATGAATACCAAGACAGATGGAAAAACCAAAGAAAAAGTTAAAACACCAGTCATTGCACTTGCAGTACTTGGAACCAAATTTGAACTTGCTGTTCTATGTGATAAACAAAGCTCAGTAAAAAACCGTGAAAAATGCAAAAAAACAGCTAACGTACATATAATCGAAGGTAAGGTACAAGTTGGTAATCAAATTCTTGGCCCAGGCGCTAGTGTTGAGATAAATTCTAGTGGAACTATCAGGCCAGCGCCATTCCCCGCAGCCGGACAAGTAAATGAACCTGCTGGCGCTACAGGTACCACAAATACTACTAGCTCAAGTAGTAATGATGTTCCAGCAACTAGTTATTCTTCTGGAGTCTCACTAACTACCGCAACAACTGCCAATTCTACAACTGCTGATGGTTCTACATCAAGTGCACCAATAGTTACGCCTCCTCCATCACCACTGCCACCACCAGCTCCTCCAATTGGCCCTTTACTCCCTCCAGGACCTTTAGGATAAATTTTTTTTATTAACTCAGGCTCTAGCGCGAGCCTGTAATTTTTGATACTCTTCGCTATTCAACTATGGTGACTCTATTGGTCCCCTCGCGACGATAGATTGTGAACCCCGTCAGGCCCGGAAGGGAGCAGCGGTAACGATTGATGCGGGCGCCGAGGTGTGGCTCTTAGAGTCGCCACCCAAATGTGAATGTACTATGAGCTATCTGGCACTGGCACGTAAATGGCGACCACGCACATTTTCCCAAATGCTGGGTCAAGAGCCGGTTAATAAAGCTTTGACCAACGCATTAACCCAACAGCGATTGCACCATGCCTATTTATTTACCGGCACTCGAGGCGTTGGCAAAACCAGCGTTGCACGAATTTTAGCTAAAGCATTAAATTGCGAACAAGGAATAAGTGCAGAACCCTGTCTACGCTGCGATACCTGTATCGCCATAGAACAAGGACGATTTATTGATTTAATAGAAATTGATGGCGCGTCTAAAACTCGCGTAGAAGATACTCGTGATTTATTAGAAAACGTACACTATGCACCTGCCAGTGGGCGCTACAAAATTTACCTAATTGATGAAGTGCATATGTTATCGCAACATAGTTTCAATGCACTTTTAAAAACGCTGGAAGAGCCACCGGCACATGTAAAATTTATTCTGGCAACGACTGATCCACAAAAGGTACCCGTGACGGTATTATCTCGTTGTTTGCAATTTAATTTAAAACACTTATCTGCTGAATTAATTGCCAAGCATCTTGCGTATATTCTGCAAGACGAACACTTGGATTTTGAACCCCAAGCTCTGACAATTTTAGCCAAGGCCGCACGCGGTAGTATGCGTGATGCCTTAAGTTTATTAGATCAAGCCATCACCAGCTGTGATAAAAAATTACAAGCAGAGGATGTCAATTTACTCTTAGGATATACTCAACAAGATTACGCCATCCAATTGCTACAAGCATTGGCCGCCCAAAACCCCTCTATGTTGCTACAACTCAGCCAACAAATTGCTGCTGAGGGCGAGCATTTTTATTATGTGATTGATGAGCTACTTACCTATCTGCATCACATTACGCTCTTTCAAAGCATAGGCGACACCAACCCACTAATTAGTCCAATTGAGGCAGTCAAAACGCTTGCACAAGAATTTTCACCTGAAGACGTACAATTATTTTATCAAATTGCACTGAAAGGCCGTGAGGAATTGCACTTAGCACCCACTTTAAGCATAGGATTTAATATGACTGTGCTTAGAATGCTTACATTTAGGCCTGCACCTAGACAGAAGACTCCTCAATCTGCTAGGCAAGAGCCTTCTCAATCTCCCAGGCAAGAGGCTCCTCAATCTCCCAGGCAAGAGGCTCCTCAATCTCTACGTCCCGCGGCTAGTCCGCGGGATCCAGAAAATGTGGATTCATCCCGCGGACTAGCCGAGGGACGTAGCGATTTAAATTATCACGAAAAATCCGAAGCCTGGGCTGATATTATTCCACAACTCAAATTAAGTGGTTTTGCCCTTACAGCTGCTGAAAACACTGAATTTGTAAGCAAAGAACAACAAAGAGTCACTTTAAGAGTTGCCAAAGGGCATCAATCACTGTTTAGTCAAACTACTATTTCACGTCTGGAAGCAGGCTTATCTGAATATTACCAAAGTCCCATCAAAATAATGCTAGAAAGTAAAGATTCTGTACAAGACTCACCAGCACAACAAAAAACACAGGCAATACAAGAAAAACAACAACATGCGGAAGCTGCCCTACTACAAGACCCTTTATTTCAGCAAATAAAACAGGATTTTTCAGCCGAATTGGTTAAAAATTCTATTGTACCGCTCAAAGATGACCTATAATATACTTTAATCTAAATGTAATGAGGAAAAATAATGGATATGAACCAAAACCTTGGCAACTTAATGAAAGAAGCGCAAAAAATGCAGCAACGCATGCAAGAAGCGCAACAGCAATTACTGCAGCTGACTGTAGTTGGTGAATCCGGTGGTCGTAAAGTATTAGTCAAAATGAATGGCAGACACGATGCACTTGAAGTTACGATTAATCCTTCATTAATGGATGACGACGTTGAAATGCTGCAGGATTTAGTTGCTGCTGCAATTAATGATGCCGTTCGCAAGATAGAAAAAGTATCCAAAGAAAAAATTAGCCAATTAACTGCTGGTCTAAATTTACCGACTGACTTGATGGGCGGTGAGGCAGGTGGTGGTATGAGTGGTAGGGAGTAATATCCGATTGGATACTCTGAACCGCTTGATAGATGCTTTACGTTGCCTGCCTGGCGTCGGCCCAAAATCGGCGCAACGCATGGTATTTCATTTGCTGCAAAACCAAAGGCAAAGAGGTTTGCACCTCTCTGCCTGTTTGGAACAAGCAATGAACACAATCAAACATTGCCAACGGTGCAATAATTATACCGAGCAAGAGCTGTGCCTACTGTGCATAAATTCCAATCGAGATGCAACGGTGCTCTGTGTAGTAGAAAGTCCAGCAGATGTAGCCGCCATTGAACAAAGCAATGCCTTTAACGGTAGGTATTTTGTCCTTATGGGAAAAATTTCTCCTCTTGATGGCCTGGGTCCCGAAGATATTGGTTTGCCCAAACTACAGGAAATTATCAGTAAGGAACAAATAAAAGAGGTAATACTTGCCTTAAGTCCTAGTATTGAAGGACAAACAACCATACATTTTATTAAACAACTAATACATGATGATACGATTAACATCAGTCAATTAGCACATGGTATTCCTTCTGGTGGCGAACTCGAATTTTTAGATGGGAATACGATTGGAAGTGCTCTACGAAACAGGGCGAATATTGATGACAGGCTTTAAAGAATTGGGTTATATCGTAAACAAATATATGAACTGTGTCGTGCTGTTTTTAGTATTATTCAGTGTAACGGGCACCTGCCAGGCAACTTTACAAAAAAATTTATGGCCGCAATGGGAAGTTAATAACCCACTGTCTAAAGAAGTAATCTCTCATCAACTTTGGGATGAATTTTTAAAACTGCATGTAATCACCAATGAAGAAGGCATTAATGTTTTAAGTTATGCCAGCTTTTCACCCAAAGACCGCAAGCTCATCAAAGAATACCTCAAACGCATGTCAGAAATTGATATTGATGGTTACAATCGTAACGAGCAATTAGCCTATTGGATTAATGTCTATAATGCATTAACCATACAAACCGTTGCCAGCTATTATCCGATAGGAAATATTCAAGAAATCAACATAACCCCAGGACTGTTCAGTAGTGGGCCATGGGGTGGAACTTTAATTCACATTAAGAAGTCACCTTTATCTTTAGATGATATTAATAATCGTATAATCCGTCCTATCTGGAACGACCCGCGCACCCTTTATGCATTGACTGACGCGACTCTTGGCGCACCCAATATGGCAAATCGGGCCTATCAGGGTGAAACAATCAATGAACAACTCAATGAAGCAGCTTTGAGCTATGTAAACTCACTTCGAGGCGTACAAGTAGTCGAAGGAAAACTGATCGTATCCAAACTATACGATTGGTATGAAGAAGATTTTGGCGATAGCAAAAAAAATGTAATTAAGCACCTAAGTCAATTTGCTAAAGAGCCATTACATACCCAATTAAAACACATCAATAGCATCGATTCTTATATTTATAACTGGCACCTAAACAGCCCTGCGGATAGCGCTTAATCAGCACAAGAACTATTTGTACACAATTGGATTTGTTGTTACCAATTATGTGTATTTTTACATAGTTCAATTGCTTGCAACAAAAATAATTATTTGTGAAAATTAGCGCACTTAATTTGATTCAGGAAGCAAATACATGCCCTTATGCAACTATTTGCTAATTATTGATAAAGAGCCAATAAAACAAGAATTGGAATCGTACTTCGCCTATTTTTCCATCAAAGTAGTTCATCAAAATTGCCTGTATCCAATAAAACAAAATCTCGGCACGCCCATGGCTCTATTAATTAATTGGGCTATTTTAAAACCAGATCCTCAAATATTAACACAGTTGTATCATTCAAATTCTGTACCCATTTTAGTCTATGCTGACACTTACGATGAAGAAGTGTGTATTTTTGCTCTGGAAACAGGGGCCGATGACTTTCTCACTAAACCTCTATATCCGCGAGAACTGCATACGCGCATTAAGGCTATTAGCCGACGAACTAACAGACAAGAAAAAACAAACATCCGCGGCAAAGATGCCTTGGTATTTGCAAATTGGCGTCTTTATCCTGCATCCAGACAAATTTTTGATGAGCACAATAATGAATTGCAATTAAGCGCAGGTGAATATGATTTGTTATATATTTTTGTTCAGCAACCACAACGTGTACTAGACCGGGATTTTTTATTACAAATAACCAAACAAAGTGATCATAATCCTTTTGATCGTCGCATTGACGTACAAATAAGTCGTTTACGGCAGAAAATTGAACCTAATACAAAAAAACCCACCTTAATTAAAACAATTCGTAATGGAGGTTATATATTTACAGCACAAGTAACAAACCTCGTTAATCAAACTAATGATCGAGAAGAAGTAAGTCTGGTATAAAGACTAAGCCTTTTTCTTCACTACTTTATTCATACGCACACCTTTAATCGTATTATCTCCGACCTTTAGTATTTCTATACGATAATTTTCTAAAGTTAAGCAGGACTCAGCTGGTGGAATATATCCCAAATGTTCAATTATTAATCCACTTAATGTGCGCGGACCTATCAAAGGCAAATGCCAACTCAGCATGCGATTTAAATGCCGTACTGTAATGCCACCATCTACGATTACAGAGCCATCTTCTTGGGGCGTGATTTCTCGACTTAAGGCGGCAATATCGGTAGTAAATTCACCCACAATTTCTTCCAATATATCTTCCATAGTTACTAAACCCAAAATATTGCCGTACTCATCAACCACGAAACAACTACGTTTCTTCATTTTTCTAAAATTAAGAATTTGAATATTTAAAGGAGTTGCTTCTGGAATAAAATATGGTGCATCTGCAGAATGCAATAAACTATCTAAATCCAGTTTATCCTCTAAAGCCAAATTCAATATATTTCGCGCATGAATCATCCCCACTAAATTATCAATAGTGCCTCTATATAAGGGTAATCGGGTATGCTGCGCTGTTTCGAGCTGCTCTAATAATTGTATCCATGGTTGATCGATATCAATACCAACTATGTCGGCTTTAGGCACCATAATATCTTCAACGGTTGCCTGCTCTAAATCCAATAAGCTAATTAACATACTTTTGTGCTCGACAGGCATTAAGCCTCCCGCTTCATGTACCACCGAGCGTAATTCTTCGCCGGTTAAGGCTTCTTTTTGAATCCTGGAAATAGAAATACCAAATAACCACAAGATGCCATTAGATAATAAACTAATTGCATGGACTAAAGGCGCAAAAATCCATTGCATAATTTTCAAAGGTAAAGAGGTAGCAAAGGCAACTTGTTGCGGAAAAATTGCCGCAAAAGTTTTTGGCGTCATTTCTGATAGTACCAAAACCACTAAAGTTAAAATTGCGGTGGCCACAGCCACTCCTGCGTCACCATATAAACGTTGACCAATTAGAGTGGCTATGGTTGAAGCAACGATATTCGCTAGAGTATTACCTATCAAGACCACACTTAACAACATATCAGGCCGAGATAACATGCTATTAACTCGAATTGCTTGTTTGTTGTTTTTCTTTACCAGATGCCTTAATTTATATCTATTAATGGACATCATTCCTATCTCTGAAGCCGAAAAAAATGCAGAGACAATAATTAAAAAAAACAAACATACTAACAAAGTCGATAGATGAATTTGCACGTAATGTCCTTATGTTGATCGTACCTTTGATTAGGCTTTTTTGTAGCGAGCAATACTGGACAAAATCTCCGCGCGCGCAGCGTCAGCACCTACCCAGCCCTCAATCTTTACCCATTTTCCTTCTTCTAAATCTTTATAATGTGTAAAAAAATGTTCCAAAGATTGTAATAAAGATTTAGGTAAATCTTCGTAAGTCTCAACTGATTGATACATTTTGCATATTTTGCTAACAGGAACAGCGATTAATTTGGCATCAACCCCTGACTCGTCCGTCATTTTTAACATTCCCACAACGCGACTGCGAATAACAGCACCACTGATTAAAGCTACAGGAGTTACAACTAATACGTCAACTGGATCTCCATCTTCTGATAGAGTTTGTGGAATATACCCGTAATTTGCAGGATAAAACATCGGAGTGGTTAAAAATCTGTCTACAAATAAAGCCCCGCTAGCCTTATCTACTTCGTATTTTACCGGTTCACCATGCATAGGAATCTCGATAATTACGTTTATTTCATTGGGAACATCTCGACCACTGCTAATTTCCATCAAACTCATTTAAGCACCCTTGGGTTAATAAAACTGCTATTATGCGAAAATTCCTGACAAAAGGCAAAGACAAGCTTTCGTAATTTCATTAATCAATTGTATAATAGAACATTTAGCCCATTGAGGACGGCATATGGACTGTTTATTTTGCAAAATTGCTACAGGTGATATACCTGCTAAAATAGTATATGAGGATGATGAATTACTTGCTTTTCGTGACATTAATCCGCAAGCACCTACTCATATTCTAATCATTCCTAGAAAGCATTTTGCGACTATTAATGAGTGTTCAGAGTCCGATCAACAACTCTTGGGCGCACTTATATTAAGAGCTAAAAAAATTGCCGAGGCGGAACAGTTAGATAAATTTGGCTACCGCTTGGTTTTTAATATTAATTCAGGTGGCGGACAAGAAGTGTACCACATTCATTTACATTTACTGGGCGGACGTCAAATGACTTGGCCGCCAGGTTAGGAAAAATTATGGAACAACTATATACAAAAATACTAGAAGAATTAGGCGAGGACATTCATCGTGAGGGCTTACAAGGCACTCCCGCACGCGCTGCCAATGCTATGCGTTATCTCACTAAAGGCTATAAGGAAAGTTTGGAAGAGATTCTCAATGGGGCCTTATTTGAGTCTGAAATGAGTGAAATGGTTATCGTTAAAGATATTGAATTATATTCTATGTGCGAACACCATTTACTACCTTTTCTTGGAAAATGTCATGTAGGCTATTTACCCAATGGCAAAGTGATCGGTTTATCCAAAGTGGCACGCATCGTTGATTTATTTTCACGACGTTTGCAAATTCAAGAGCGTCTAACTGGCGAAATTGCTAACACTATTCAAAACATCACTGGAGCGCATGGGGTTGGGGTTGTAATTGAAGCCAAGCATTTATGCATGATGATGCGCGGTGTTGAAAAACAAAATTCAGTGATGACTACTTCGGTTATGTTGGGTGATTTACGTGATGGGTCGAGTAGTAGAATGGAATTTTTAAATTTGATCCGGTAGATGAGATCAAAGTTTTAACTTAAAACAAGCTGCTGTATTTAGTCTATTAAAAAATTTAATGCGCTAACCAGGGTGTGTTGACAATTCATGGGATGGGTTTGCAACTGTATCGATAAAAACCAGTGACCTTCATAACTTAAAGGCCACTGGATTGTGCAAAGACGAGGTTCAACTCACCTATTCTGCAATTTCTTCTTTTACTTCTTCAACTTGAGGCTTATCCTTCCACTCAAGTTTAACACGACCTTGTTTATCAACTCCTGCTACAAATACTTCAATATCCTGTCCTTCTTGCAGAATTTCTTCTACTTTTTGATTTCTATCATTACATATTTGCGAAATATGCAGTAAACCGTCTTTTCCTGGTAGCAGATTTATAAAAGCACCAAAGTCTACTATTTTACTGACTTTACCTTTATACGTTTGACCAACTTCAACTTCTGCAACCAAAGCCTTAATTTGTTTTTGTGCTTCTTCTAAGGCATTTAAATCTGGAGAAAACAATTGAATGACACCGGTATCATCTATATCAATAGATACACCAGTACTTTCATTTAAGGCCTTAATTGTCGCGCCACCTTTACCAATAACCGTACGAATTTTATCTTCCGCTACTTTCATAGTAACAATTCTTGGTGCATGTTGAGACAACTCTTCTCTGTGCTCAGCTAATGCATTATTCATAATTCCAAGAATATGTAAGCGACCGGCTAAAGCTTGATCTAAAGCTTGTTCCATAATTTCATTGGTAATTCCGGTTATTTTGATATCCATTTGCAAAGCAGTAATACCATTAACTGTACCCGCTACTTTGAAATCCATATCACCCAAATGATCTTCATCACCTAAAATATCCGTCAATACTGCAAAACGATCACCTTCTTTAATCAAGCCCATTGCAACACCCGCAACTGGTGCTTTTAAAGGAACGCCTGCATCCATAAGTGCCAAACTGCTACCACAAACACTAGCCATAGAACTAGAGCCATTGGATTCGGTAATTTCAGAAACTACGCGAAGTACATAAGGAAACTCTGAAGGATCTGGAAGAACTGCCAATAAAGCACGTTTAGCTAAACGACCATGACCTATTTCACGACGTTTAGGGCTACCTACCATACCAGTTTCTCCTACTGAGTAGGGAGGGAAATTATAATGCAGCATAAATCTGTCTTTAGTTTCACCGCTAATATTATCAAGCATTTGTGCATCACGTTCATTACCTAAAGTAGCAACTACTATTGCCTGAGTTTCCCCACGAGTGAATAAACAAGAGCCATGAGTTCGCTCTAGAAGTTTAGTGCGTACCGCAATTGGACGAACAGTTTTGTGATCACGACCATCGATACGTGGCTCACCATCTAGAATACGATTACGCACAGTTTTACTCTCAAGCGCTTCTAGCATTCCGACAATTTTATCAGCTTTTAACTCAGCATTTTCAACTAATAAAGCCGCAACAGCTTGTTCTTTAATTTCACCTAATCGTTGGTATCTTTGTTGTTTGTCTTTAATCAGGTAGGCTTCACCTATTGCGTTCTGAGACATATCTTCAATACGTGCTTGTAAAACAGCATCTACGTCAGCTGCTTTCCAATCCCAACGCGCTTTTCCAGCTTCTTCTGCTAATTCTTCTATAGCCTTAATAACTGATTTCATCATTTCATGACCAAAGACTATTGCGCCACGCATAATGTCTTCGCTTAATTCTTTAGCTTCTGATTCAACCATCAAAATCGCATCTTTGGTACCTGCGACTACTAAATCAAGTTTAGATTCTGCTAATTCTAGTTTTCCAGGATTTAATAAATAGATTCCATCTTTATAACCAACACGCGCAGCACCTATTGGGCCTTGGAATGGTACGCCAGAAATTGCTAGAGCTGCTGATGCGCCTATCATAGCAATAATATCTGAAGAGATTTGAGGATTTAGTGACAGAACTGTCGCAATTACCTGTACTTCATTATGAAAATTATCAGGGAATAGTGGTCTGATTGGTCTATCTATTAAACGTGAAATTAATGTTTCATTTTCACTAGGACGACCTTCACGTTTGTTAAAACCGCCGGGGATTTTACCAATAGCAAAATTTTTCCTGGTAATTTACAGTTAACGGGAAAAAGTCATTGTTTTCGCCGCCTTCTCTTCTTGCGACAACAGTAACTAATACTTCAGTACCGTTCATTTTTGCTAGCACAGCTCCATCAGCTTGGCGAGCAATTTCACCCGTTTCCAGAATTAGGGTATTGTCCCCAAATTTAATTTCTTTTGTAATTTTAGCCACGTATATTTCCTCAATAAATTTAAATAATTAAAAAAAAGGCGCAGAAAACTGCGCCTTTAATTTAAACGACAATAAGCAAACTTCTGCTCATGGCGCCTTGAACAATCAATAAGAATCTCTTAAACCCAAATCTTGGATTAATTTTTGATAACGCGCTGAATCGTCACGTTTCAAATATTGTAACAGCTTGCGGCGCTTGTTAACTAATTCTTGCAGACCGCGCTTAGAATGAAAATCTTTTTTATGTGCTTTGAAGTGTTCAGTTAAGTACTTGATTCTACCAGTAATCAATGATACTTGTACTTCAGATGAACCGGTATCATTTGCACTTCTTTGAAATTCTTTTACAATTTCCGCTTTTTCCGCGCTATTTAGCGACATTCTTTACTCCTGGAACTAAAGCTAACTATTTAATTAAAGGCGAGCATTTTACCAAGACCCGTCCAATGAAACAAGTACTGAAACTCAATTTGTGCAAAAAAATTCAATTATTTCTCGGAAGCAAGGAAACCCAATAGGCGTTTAGCCTTGATTGTTCCATTAGGTTCTTGGTAACCCAATCCGATAAACTCTTGATTTTTATCATAAAGTCTAATTAATTCAGCCTGCTCTTTCACTGCCTTACCACTAATTATCCGACCTTGGCGTATTGCTATGACTTCATCATCTGTTAGATATATCGCTACAAAATAATCAACTGCTTTATCCATAGCAATTAAACAATTGTTTCTTTGTTCGTCAGTCATAGACTCTAACTCTTCCAAAGTATACATAGGCAGTTGTTCAAAACCGGATGTATATATTCGATGCAGTTGAGTTACATGCGCACCAACTTCCAGGGCATCGCCAATATCTTCAACTAAATTCCGAATATAAGTTCCTTTACTGCAACGCACTCTTAAAGAGAACGATTGGCCGTCAAAGGATTCTAATTGCAACTCACTGATAACAATTTCTCTAGCTTTTCGTTCAACTTCTTTGCCTGCTCTGGCTAAACGATATAAGGGTGTACCCTGATGTTTTAAAGCAGAAAACATGGAAGGTATTTGTTCTGTTTTACCTTTGTATTTTTCTAAAATACTCAGTAGCTGCTGTTTATCTATTGTGAATTGTTCCACTTTAGCAAGCACTTCACCACTAGCATCAGCTGTGGTAGTTTTAATTCCCAATAAACCAGTGGTGGCGTAACACTTATCTGCATCTAATAAAAATTGACTGATTTTAGTAGCTTCCCCAAAACAAATAGGCAACATGCCCGTTGCAAGAGGATCTAAACTACCGGTGTGACCGGCTTTTGAAGCACCAAAAAGTCGTTTTACTTTTTGTAATACTTTATTAGAAGTGATACCTAAGGGTTTATTTAATAGTAAAATACCATTTATGGCTTGATTGGATACAGCAGGAATCATTCTTCTTCGTCATCTTTTGAATTTGAAGTATTGGCTTCATCAATTAAACGACTTAAACGCTCGCCGTATTCGATGGATTCATCATAGATAAAATGCAATTGTGGGACAGTGCGCAAAGTAATCGTTCGAGCCAAGGCCGATCGTAAATAACTTGCGGCAGCATTTAGTATCGTTGCAGCAAGAACTTTATCTTCATCCAGAACAGTAAAATATACTTTTGCATGTCCTAAATCAGCTGCAACTTTAACAGCTGATATAGTAACAAAACCCTTTAAGCGCGGATCTTTCACTTCCTGTGGAATAATCTGAGATAATTTTCTTTGAATCATTTCAGCTATTCTATCGGTTCGTTTAAAATTATTACTCATATTTATAAATCACGCTTAATTTCAACAGTTTCAAATACTTCCACTAAATCGCCTGGTTTAATATCGTTATAGTTTTTTACACCTATACCGCACTCAAAACCTTGACGGACTTCTATCACATCATCTTTGAATCTTCTTAGTGACTCTAAGGTTCCTTCGTAGATTACAACGTTAGAACGTAGTACGCGGATTGGATTATTACGTTTAATAACACCCTCAACCACCATACATCCAGCAATAGCACCAATTTTTGGTGATTTAAATACATCTCGAACTTCAGCGATACCTATAATTTGCTCACGGAATTGAGGAGCAAGCATACCACTTAAAGCAGCTTTGATTTGATCGACAATATCGTAGATTACGCTGAAATAATGCAGGCTAACCGACTCTTGTTCTGCCAAACGTTTCGCACTACCATCAGCTCGAACGTTAAATCCAATTAATATCGCACTAGAAGCTATAGCCAAATGAACGTCGGATTCAGTGATTCCACCTACACCGTTAGCAATTACTTCTACGGTTACTTCTTCATTGGACAATTTAACTAAAGCATCTGAAATAGCTTCGAGTGAGCCTTGAACGTCTGCTTTTAAGACTATATTCAAAACTTTAGTTTCGGCAGCAGTCATATTTTCCATAATGCCTTCTATGGAAGACTTTTGTCGCCTAGCTAATTTCACATCACGGAATTTACCTTGACGGAAAAGGGCTACTTCACGAGCCTTTTTCTCATCAGGAACCACAACTGCTTCATCACCAGCATGCGGAATTGCCGACAAACCAAGTACTTCAACAGGGGTAGATGGGCCTGCAGATTCGACTGCATCACCATTGTCACCAACAAGTGCACGCACACGTCCGTATTGAAACCCTGCTAATAGAATATCACCTTTACGCAAAGTACCACTTTGAACTAATACAGTTGCAACAGGGCCACGTCCTTTATCCAAACGTGATTCAATAACGACACCTTTTGCAGCGCCATCGGTTATTGCTGTAAGTTCCAAAACTTCAGATTGCAGTAAAATAGCATCTAAAAGTCCGTCTATACCCAAGCCTGATTTAGCAGAAATTTGAACGAACATTGTGTCGCCACCCCAGCTTTCAGGGATTACTTCATAATTAGATAATTCATTCATTACCCGTTCTGGATCTGCATCTGGTTTATCCATTTTGTTGATAGCAACAATAATAGGTACTCCAGCAGCTTTAGCATGTTGAATTGCTTCTATTGTTTGTGGTTTAACACCATCATCGGCAGCAACTATTAACACAACTATATCAGTTACCTTAGCACCACGTGCACGCATAGCCGTGAAAGCCGCGTGTCCTGGTGTATCTAAGAATGTGACCGTACCCTTTGGCGTACTCACATGATAAGCACCTATATGCTGCGTAATTCCTCCAGCTTCACCGGAGGCAACTTTTGTCGTACGAATATAATCGAGTAATGAAGTTTTACCATGATCCACATGACCCATAATAGTTACAACAGGAGCCCTAGAAGCAGTATTACTTCCTTTGCTAATAGATTCATCAAGACCTAGTTCAACTGCATCTTCTTTAATAACTTTTGCTTTATGGCCCATTTCTTCAACGACAATTAACGCAGTTTCCTGATCGATTACTTGGTTGATGGTTGCCATTGCACCTAAAGAGATCATTACTTTGATTACTTCGGCAGCTTTAACAGACATACGTTTCGCTAATTCTGCAACTGATATTGTTTCAGGAACAAGGACTTCATGAACGATGGGTGCTGTTGGCAGCGCAAAGCCATGAGTTAATGATTCTTCTGCTTCACGATACTTATCTGATTTCTCGAGATTTTTACGTTTTTTAAATTTGCTGCGACCACGTCTATGACCATCTTGTTCTTCTTCATCGCGATCAAAGGTTTGATATTTAGGCTTTTTACTAGCCTTTTTGAATTCGGTTGATCCTTCGGATTCAGTAGTAGAAGGTTCAGGATGTTTCTTTTTACCAGGCTTTTCAACAGGACGAACTTCATCCTTCTTAACTTCAGCTACAACTGGTTGACTTAAAATTTCTACTGGGAATTCATCTAAAGAACCAGTTGCACTAGTAGCGCCTTCTTTTAAAGTATCAGTACTAGTTGATTCTTCTGCTTTTTCTTCGCTTGCAGTTATCTCTTCATTTGTTTCATTTATTTCTTCAACTACCGGTTCTTGAGACAGTACCTCTTCAACGGGTGGAATTTCTTCAACTATTTCTGGTTCTTCAACCTCAGGTGCTTCTACAACAGTACTACGCTTCACAAAAGTTTTTTTCTTACGAACTTCAATATTAACCGTTTTACTGTTTTGACTATCATGTCCAAGAGTAACTTTAGATACACTTTTACGTCGTAAAGTTATTCTTTCAGGCGAAGCACTTTCAGCACTAACCGCACTACCCTTTAAATGGTTTAACAAGACCCGTTTTTGATCTTCATTCACAGTTTGATCATCATTAGTAAAAGACAATCCTGCTTCCTGTAACTGGTGCAATAAGCGCTCAACCGGAATACCTACCACTTGGGCTAATTGTTTGACCGTCACATCCGCCATATTTTAATCCCCTTTTTGCAGTCTTAATGTAACTACATTTATTTAAACCATGGCTCTCTAGCTTTCATAATTAAAGCTGCTGCCTGTTTTTCATCGATACCTTCAACTTCTAATAATTCATCTACAGATTGTTCTGCTAAATCTTCCATAGTAGAAATACCTTTGCTAGCTAATTTATTAGCTAACTCTTCAGTCATTCCTTCCATTGTTATTAGCGATTCATCAGGAGTACCTGCTAAATCTTTACCTGAAGTAAGCGCCATTGCTAATAGCGTATCGTTTGCTCTATTTCTTAATTCGTCAACAATTTCTTCATCAAACTCATCTATTGCTAACAACTCTTCTTTAGGAACATAAGCTATTTCTTCTAATGTAGAAAAACCATGGGTAACTAATAAAGCTGCAATTTCTTCGTCAATTTCAAGTTTGTTAGTAAATAGTTTAATAATCTTACTCGATTCTTCCAAGTTTTTATTTTCAAACTCTTCGGCAGTCATTACATTCAAAGTCCAGCCAGTTAATTGGCTAGCAAGTCGCACGTTTTGGCCATTTCTACCAATAGCTTGCGATAATTGTTCTTTATCAACTGCTAAATCCATAGTATGTGTATCTTCATCTACTACTATAGAAGTAATATCGGCAGGAGCCATTGCATTTATCACCAACTGCGCTGGATTATCGTCCCATAAAATAATATCTACTCGTTCTCCGCCTAATTCACTAGAAACCGCCTGGACTCTGGCTCCTCGCATACCTACGCAAGCGCCAATGGGATCAATACGGCCATCATTGGTTTTAACGGCTATCTTGGCTCTGTTTCCTGGTTCACGTGCAGCTGCTTTCACATCAATAATATTTTCGCCAATTTCGGGTACTTCGATGCGGAATAGCTCGATTAGCATTTCGTTGCGGATACGACTTACAAATAACTGTGGACCACGCGCTTGTGGTGAAATCTCGTATAAATAGGCGCGTACCCTGTCATTTGGTCGAAACATTTCATGAGGTAGCATTTCAGTTCTAGGTAAAAATGCTTCAGCTTTGCCACCTAAATCAATGATAATATTATCACGAGTAACTTTTTTAACAGTACCATAAACTAGTTGACCTAATTTATTTTTGTATTGATCAATTACTAAATCACGCTCTGCTTCACGCACTTTCTGCATAATTACTTGACGCGCTGCTTGTGCTTCAATTCGTCCAAATTCTATGGAAGGTATAATTTCTTCAATTTGTTCGCCAACTTCAATAGCAGGATTACGTTCTCTTGCCTGATCGAGGGTATATTGTCGGTCTGGAAACTCTAGTTCATCATCGTTTACTACATCCCAATATCTGAAAGTTTCATATTCGCCAGTGCGTGGATCCATCACAATTCGAACGCCGATATCTAAGCCAAATATTTTTCTTGTAGCTGACTCTAACGCGGCCTGAATAGCTAGGATAATAACTTCTTTACTAACGCCTCGTTCATTGGATAAAGCCTCAGCAACTAATAACAATTCTTTGCTCATTGTTCGCCTCTCTAAACTGTCAAATTTGCTTTCACAATATTTGAAAATAGTATTTCTTCACGTTCATTGTCTCTATCGAGTACTAAACCACCATCAGATACAGAAACAATAATACCTACAAACTTACGTTTACCAGCTACTGGTTTATACGTTTTTAACTGTACAGGCTCACCTATATAGCGTTCATATTGCCAAGCATAAAATAAAGGTCTTGGAATACCAGGTGAGGATATTTCTAAACTATAATTACCTGGGATCGGATCTTCTACATCCAATAATGCGCTGATTTGCGCACTAACAGCTTGGCAATCATCAACACTGATTCCCTCAGGTTTATCAATATAAATACGCAATAAGGAATGTTTACCTTGTGCAAGGTATTCACATCCCCATAGTTCATATCCCATACTGGTAACAGTCGGGAGCAATAAGTCTTTTAACTCATCTTGCATCATAATCTTTAAACACGAAACTGTAGATAATAAAAAACCCCATAAATGGGGTCCTCGAATAGTGGTAGCGGGGGCAGGATTTGAACCTACGACCTTCGGGTTATGAGCCCGACGAGCTACCAGGCTGCTCCACCCCGCGTCAACTGGAGGGAAGTATACTGGGTCTGGTATTTCTTATCAAGTACTTTCTGCTAAGTTTACAGATTAATTAGCAAATGCTTCGATACAAGCAGTAATTAAGGCTCCTGGGACTATACCCCAATAGAGCAAAGCCAAACAATTTACAGAATATACGATAGTATTAAATTTACTAATAACGACAGGTTCGGTCTTAGTGGGTTTATCGAAGTACATTAT
Organism: Legionella sp.; assembly: GCA_041662885.1. Lineage (GTDB taxonomy): Bacteria > Pseudomonadota > Gammaproteobacteria > Legionellales > Legionellaceae > Legionella. The sequence goes on along the minus strand of JBAZRP010000008.1, from coordinate 30,401 downwards.
TTTGACAATACGTAAATAATAATAAGCACCGATTACTGTAAATAATAAGCCTAAAATAGCAACCCAGGTTAGATGCACATCAACTAAAGCTTTTAAAACCAGCAGCTTAGTGAAAAACCCTACGGTAGGAGGCACTCCAGCCATCGAGAACATGACAATCAACATCATAAAGGCCATCCAAGGATTGCGCTTGCTTAAGCCTTGTAGATCGTCAACACTTTCAATTTCCATACCTTGGTTGGACATCAATACAATTAAACCAAAGGCAGCTGCCGACATGAGTGCGTAAATTAGAATATAATATAAGGCAGCGGAATAACCAGCAGCATTGGCTGCTAAAAGTCCAAATAAGGCATAACCAATATGAGAAATTGCTGAATAGGCAAATAAACGCTTGATGTTATTTTGCACTACCGCAAACAAATTACCCAAACCCGTTGATAATAAGGCCATTACTAATACTATTTGTTGCCACTGGACCGTTAAATCCACTAGACCCAAGGTGAGCAGTCTAAATGCCATACCCAGAGCAGCAATTTTAGGTGCCGCACTGATAAATAGAGTTACTGAGCTTGGCGCTCCCTGATACACATCCGGTGCCCACATATGAAATGGCATTGCAGCAAGCTTGAAACCAACACCCACAAGAATAAATACCATGGCAAATATTAAAAGGGTATCTTCTTGCTGCCAATTAGCAGTTATTGCATTTGCAACTTCTAATAAATCTAATTTACCGGTCGCACCGTATACCAAAGATATACCATATAACAACATGCCAGAAGCAATAGCACCCATAACAAAGTATTTCATAGCAGCTTCCGATGCATCCCCATCAGTTCTGCGAATAGCAGTCATTGCATACACTGGGAGCGACATTAATTCTAAGCCAAGATAAATAGTCAAAAGTGAGTGCGCTGAAACAAGAACCATCATACCTAAAGTGGCAAATAAACCAAGCACGTAATAATCACCTGCCGGCATATGTCGTTCTTTTATATAACTATTTGAATAGATGAAACTAAGTAGTACTGTGATATAAATAAAGAGTTTCATTAAATTAGCGCTGTCATCGCTAATAAATAATCCATTAAACATCAGCACTTTAAAATTACCAATAAATAAATAAGTAACGACAGCAGCTGCTATCAGTCCTATGCAAGATATATGGTACGCAACCGATGAATAATGTTTGCGTAGGAACAAATCGCCTAACAATGCCAAACATGCAGTGACAAGGATAATTATTTCAGGTAAAGCTATGTGAACATTTTCAAGTATTGCTATCATTTTAATTAACCTTGCACTAGTACAATTTAGAAATTTCGGCCAATGCTATTGTGTGGCTCACTGTTTGATGTACGTATTCCAACATTGGCTTTGGATATATTCCAAGTGCCAAAACCATCAATGCTAGTAAGATATATGCACTAAGCTCAAAACCCGATAAATCTTTCAACTCAGCAACTTTTTCATTAGTTACTGGACCGAAAATAACCCGTTTATACATCCATAACGTATAAGCAGCTCCAGTAATTAAGGTAGTTGCAGCCCAAAATGCTATCCAGAAACCTGCTTTCATACTACCTACAATCACCATAAATTCACCCACAAACCCTGAAGTTCCAGGTAAGCCAGCATTCGCCATTGCAAACAACATAAAGAACGAAGCAAAAATTGGCATGGAATTTACTATACCACCAAAATCACTAATTTTACGGGTATGCATACGGTCGTAAAGAAAACCAACGCCAGCAAACATCGCACTGGATACAAATGCATGCGAAACCATAATTACTATCGCACCTTCCAAAAGTAAACCAGTACTACCCAAGCCAGTTTGATTGGCAATCGCAAAAATGGCAAAACAACCTAAAGTTACAAAACCCATATGAGAAATTGAAGAATAGGCAATCAGTCGCTTGATATCTTTTTGAATAATTGCAATGAGCCCAATATAAACCACTGCAATCAAAGAGAATGCAACCATCAATGCTGCAAACTTACTACATGCATCGGGAACTATAGGTAGTGAAAATCGAATAAACCCGTATGCACCAAGCTTTAATAATATTGCCGCTAATACTACTGAACCACCAGCCGGGGCTTCGGTATGTGCATCTGGTAACCATGTATGAACTGGAAACATTGGAATCTTGATGGCAAATCCAAGAAAAAAAGCAATAAAAATTAATGTCTGTGCGGTCATAGTTAACTTGATCGCATAAAAAGTTTCAATTTTAAAGGAGCCTGCAATATAACCCATATATAAAAAGCTGGCTAACATTAACACTGAGCCTAAGAAAGTATATAAGAAGAATTTAATTGCTGCATAAACCCGGTTATCTGATCCCCAAATACCGATAATTAAATACATAGGAATCAATGTAGCTTCCCAGAACACGTAGAAAACTATAGCGTCCATAGCTGAAAATACACCAACTAATAAACCTTGCATAATTAAAAAGGCTGCTAAATACTGAGCAACTCTCTTGGTAATGCTAGTCCATGTAGCCAGTATCACTATCAAATTAGTAAAAATACTTAAAACTATCAGCAGTAATGATAAGCCATCAATACCTAAACTGTAGTTAATCCCCAATGAAGGCATCCAGGGAATTTCTTCAACGAATTGCATTTCATAAGAATTAAGATTAAAACCAGTAAATAAAGGAATACAGAGTAATAAACTTAATACCACAGTGAATAAGGTCACAAAGCGTGAGCTATTTGGGTTAGCGTCGTCGCCAGTTAATAGAACAAAAATTCCACCAATAATTGGCAACCAAATTAAAATATTGAGCAAATGATGCATTCTATCACCTTATCTTCAGCGCAGTAACAACCAACACAGAAAACCTAATAATCCAAATACCATTACAGTTGCATAACGATACAGGTAACCATTTTGAATAGTACGACCTTTAGTTGAAAACCAGCGCACTAAACGACCACTACCATTGACTACCAAACCATCAATCACTTTTTGGTCGCCAACGTTATAAAATAGACGACCAAGACCCTTAGCGCCTTTAACGAAAATTAAATTATTAAAACTATCGAAACCATACTTGTCCATTAAAATTCGATAGATTAAGGAAAAACGCTGCGCAAGATAAGCAGGTATTCCAGGTTTTGCTATATAACAAATCCACGCAATAAATGCTCCAGCTACTGTTATCCAAAACACTGGTGTATGTAAGGCATGGATTGCGGACGCAAATGGCGAGGTAACCTCATGGGCCAGTTCTGCTAAAACATCATGCTCTGGCAAGACAAACAAAGACGAACTTAATAAAGTAGGTTTGTTAAACAACATAGGCATATACAGTATATAACCCAGTATCACAGAAGGGACGGCCAGTATCACTAATGGAAGCCAAACAACCCAGGGTGACTCATGCACATGATCGAGTGTGTGTTTATCCATACGCGGTTTGCCATGAAAGGTCATAAACAAAGATCTAAAGGTATATAAGGCAGTAACCATAGCCCCAATTGCTACACAATAATAGGCATAACTACTTCCGGGGATTTGTGATAATTGGGCAGCCTCAATAATAGTATCTTTAGAATAAAATCCTGAAAAAGGAGGAAAGGCGCACAGAGCAAGACTACCAATTAGAAAAGTAACATAGGTAATCGGCATTTTATTCCACAAGCCACCCATTTTTCGCATGTCCTGTTCATGATGCATGCCAAGAATTACGGAACCGGCTCCAAGGAATAATAAAGCTTTGAAACAGGCATGGGTAAGTAAGTGAAAAATACCCGCACTATAAGCTGAAGCACCCATCGCAACCATCATATAACCTAATTGAGATAAAGTAGAATAAGCGATCACGCGTTTAATATCGTTCATCACCAATGCTAATAGACCAGTAAATAATGCACCTGTTGCCCCAATAACTAGTACCAAACTCAAGGCAGTAGTTGATAGTTCCATCATCGGGGAGATTCTCGCGACCATAAACACCCCGGCCGTAACCATTGTAGCAGCATGAATCAACGCAGATATTGGTGTTGGGCCTTCCATAGACTCTGGTAACCAAACATGTAAGGGAACCTGGGCTGACTTACCCATAGCACCAACAAATAATAAAATACATATGACGGTTATTACCGACCAAGAATGACCACTGAATAAAGCTATATTTTGTGTTTGCAAAAAGCTTGCTTGCTTGAATACTGTTGCGTAATCAATGCTACCGGTATAAGAAAATATCAGCGCAATTCCTAAAACAAAACCAAAGTCACCAACGCGGTTTACTAAAAATGCTTTAAGACTTCCTTCAATTGCAGACTCTTTTTCGTACCAGAATCCGATTAATAAATAGGACACCAGTCCGACACCTTCCCAACCAAAAAATAATTGTAAGAAATTATTTGATGTTACCAACATCAGCATCATAAAAGTAAATAAAGAGATATAGCTAAAAAACCGTTGATAGCCGTCATCATCAGCCATATACCCAATACTGTATATATGTACCAATAAAGACACAAAATTTACTGTGACTAACATTAGTGCTGTGAGTGGATCAATTAAAAAACCCAGGTTGAATTCATAAGGAATTAATAAGCCACCACTAGCCCAAGTATAAAGGACTGAATTAAAAGTAGGTATGGATCCAGAAAAAATACCATAGGCTATGTAAAGCGACACGGCAAAGGACAATCCAACCCCGAAAATAGTGACACTATGTGCTCCGACCCTTCCTATCTGATTACGGAAAAAACCAGCAATAATCGAACCAAACAGGGGCGCTAAGACAATAATCAAACACAGTTGTTGTATACTCACGATCCTACCCTTTTAAATGATTCATTTTATCTACGTTAATGTTACCGCGATTTCTATAGAGCAACAGCACAATTCCCAAGCCAATAGCCGCTTCAGCAGCAGCAACGGTCAAAATAAAAAACACAAATACTTGGCCGCTCACTTCGGAATAGTAATGTGAAAAAGCAACAAAATTGGTATTAACGGCCAATAGCATTAACTCAACACACACTAGTAACAAAATTATATTTCTACGATTTAACATAATGCCTACCAGACTTAAGCCGAATAGTATCGAAGCTAAAATCAGATAGTCTTGTACTGGTATCATAAAAATTCCTCTATTTATTTCTCAGATTTCATCTGTACTAATTCGATTCGGTCTTCAGCGCGCGTCATAATTTGCTCGCGGATATTTTGGCGTTTCGAACGCACAGCGCCTCTGTGCACCAAAGTAATTGCTGAGACTATTGCAACTAATAATAAAACTGCTGCTAGCTCAAACGCTAAAAAGTAATCCGTGTAAAGTACCATGCCTAAAGCTTCTGTATTTGAAGTAGTTAGCTGCGAACTGGCTTCAACACTTTGTTTGAATGAATCTCTTGGTACTGCAATCAATAATAAGCCAGTTAATAAAGCCACTATAAATAGACCCATGGGTAAATAGCGCAAAAAACGGCCTTTCATAGACTCAATATCGATATTTAACATCATGACCACGAATAAAAATAAGGTCATAACAGCGCCCACATAAACTAACACTAAAATTAAGGCTAAAAACTCAGCTTCAACTAAGATCCACAACACTGAGCTTGCAAAAAAGGTTAGAACCAAGAATAAAACACAACGCACTGGATTATTTTGACTAATAACCATTATCGCTGAAGCAACAGCTAGTCCAGCAAAAATATAAAACAGTGTTTGAATTAACGTATCATGCATATAAGACCCCTATCGGTACTTTTCATCAGCAAGTCTATCTGCCGCAAGTTGATGTTCCAATAAATCACCTACAGCTAATAACTTTTCTTTAGTCATAATATTTTGACCGCGTTCGCTGATATGATAATGCTGAATAGGTGTTACAACTATAGAATCAACAGGACAGGATTCTTCGCACAAGCCACAGTTTATGCATTTGAACATATCAATATCATAGCGCGTGGTACGTCGCGAACCATCTTCACGCTCATCAGATTCAATAGTTATTGCCAAAGCAGGACAGACAGCCTCACATAATTTACATGCAATACACCGCTCTTCGCCATTCGGATAACGACGTAATGCCAATAAACCTCTGAATCGAGGCGAGGTAGGTGTCATTTCTTCTGGAAATTGAACCGTAAATTTCTTTTTAAAAAAATATTTACCAGTTAACCTTAAACCGGATAACAATTCTATCAACAGAAAGCTACGTATGTAATGTCTAATATATCGATATACTTTTTTCATCAGATTCTCTAAATACCATCAAAACCAGGGTTTAAGGTGAGCCAACACCATTAAGGAAGTTACTATTATCCAAACAATGGTAACAGGGATAAGTACTTTCCATCCTAAGCGCATGAGCTGGTCGTAACGATAGCGAGGAAATGTTGCCCTCACCCATAAATATACAAACAGGAAAAAACTTACTTTAATTAAAAACCAAACAAAACCAGGTACTACTAAAAATATATCACCTAAAATTGGCATGCCTTCGAAAGGTGACAACCAACCACCCATAAATAATAAAGTAATTAAGGTTGCAATCAAAGTCATACTTGCGTATTCAGCTAAAAAGAACAAACCAAAGCCTATTGCAGAATATTCAACATGAAATCCGGCGACAATCTCTGACTCGCCCTCTGCCAAATCGAAAGGAGCACGATTGGTTTCAGCGATACCAGCTATCCAAAATACCATAAACAATGGGAATAAAGGAATAAACCACCAATGCAGAATTCCACCAGTTTGAGACAGAACGATATCTGAAAAATTCATGCTGTTAGCAGCTAGTAATACGCCTACCAAGGCAAAACCCATAGCTATCTCATACGATACTGTCTGTGCAGTACTTCTTAAAGCTCCAAACATTGCATATTTTGAATTGGATGCCCAACCAGCAATTAATACGCCATATACGCCTAGTGAACTCATAGCAAAAACGAATAAGACACCCGCGTTAATATTCGATAACACCATACCTTCTTCAAAAGGAATTACTGCCCAGCCAACTAAAGCCGGCACTAAGGCTAGAATAGGTGAGATCACGAATAAATATTTATTAGATCGATTTGGTACGATTATTTCTTTTGTAAGCATCTTAATCAAATCAGCAAAAGGCTGTAATAAGCCTCTAAAACCAACTCGATTAGGGCCTATACGTACTTGGATGTAACCAATTACTTTCCGTTCTGCATAGGTAAGATAGGCTACAACCAGCAACAGCGGCAGCACTATTCCTAGAATTTTAAGGATTACCCAAACCAATATGCCAATATTTTGTAGCATGTTTATACCTATTTAGCGCTTAATTTTATTGCAGCAAAAGAATAACCTAAGTCAACTGTCTCAGGTTGAGCATTTGCTACCCATACACCATCTACTGGAATGCGCTCATCTTTTTTAAGCGGCAATGTTATCTCAATATCTCCTTGAGATACAGTAGCAATTTCATCTAAGTGTAATCTATCCGCTGTAGATGGGTGAATTCGAATACATGCTGTTTCAGAAGCAGCACATAATTGTAAATCTTTAGCATTTCTCACAATGGCATCTGCACGATATAAGGGCCATTCACCAATCCTTGTTAATTCATGTTTGATAGTCGGTAAAGACTCAGGATAAAAAGGACGGTACTCATTTGCTGAAGTAACTGATAAATGATGTTTCACTTCAGCTAAAATCTCATGCGTTGACGTAAACTCGAAATCTTTACATTGTAATAAATTACCTAAAACGCGCAGAATTTTCCAAGCTGGTCGTGACTCTCCATAAGGTGCCATAGCTCCTTTTACGGTTTGCCAAGTATTATCAACGTTAATATAGGTACCGGAAGTTTCAGCAAAGGGCGCCATAGGTAAGACTACGTTTGCATAATCTTGAACCGACTCATGATCAAAGGCCGAAAGAACTACTACAAATTCAGCTGCCAACATAGATTGTCTAGCACCAGCCGGATTAGCAAAATCGTATCCTGGCTCAACTCCCATTAAAACATATGCTTTCAGTTTTGCCTGCAAAGCAGCTTGTACATCCAAGCCAGCTTCTTCTAGAGGTTTACCAGCGACTGTTCTGTGCGGTAACATGCCAGCCATACAGGCTCCAGCACTATTCCCACCAGTGGTTAATCGAACAATTCGTGCACCACTTAATTTTTGAATTTCGGCAACTAAAGTCCGTAATAATGCAGCATCCGGATGGTTTTCACACAATGCTCCAGTCACAATACAGGTTTTTTCTTGTTTGATAATCTTAGCTAAACTCATAGTTTCTTCATCTACAGTTAAGCCAATCACTAATTTTTGAACTTCTTCAGGTAAATTTTTAACATCATCAGCTAATGCCAAAGTAAGTTTAGCTAGCTGCATTGGCATTTCAAGAGGAGATACTGTTACTTTGCTCGTCACATCAAAACGGTAATCAAAATCAACAGGGTTAATTGCGGCAATTTGCGCCCCATTACGAAATGCTTTACGAATACGTGCCGCAGCCAAAGGAACTTCGCGATCAACATTACACCCTACCAGTAGAATCGCTTTTTGTTGATCCAATTCAGCATAGGCTAAAGTACTGATCGGGGTCGTTGTTAGATTGGCCTGATCTCTAAAATCTGTTTGCTGTAAACGGTGATCTAGATTATTCACACCCAATTCACGCATTAATTTTTGTAATAAATACATTTCTTCTAAAGTTGCTGAATGAGAGGCAAAGGCTGCAACTTGTTCGGGGCCATTGTGTTTAATCACTTTACTCAGGCCATCAGCAGCAAATGTTAAAGCTGTTTCCCAATCTACAGTTTCCCACTGGCCATCACGCTTTATACGCGGTTGACTGGCGCGAGCATTGCTTTTCAAACCCAAATAGCTAAAACGGTCTCTATCAGATAACCATGTTTCATTAATTGCTTCGTTTTCTTTAGGAACTACACGCATTAATTCGTTTCTACGCGTATGGATATATATGTTTGAATTTAAACAATCATGTGGACTAACACTATCATGTTGTACTAATTCCCAAGCTCTGGCGGTAAAACGATAGGGTTTAGAGGTTAAAGCGCCTACGGGACATAAATCAATAATGTTACCGGATAATTCTGACGTCATGCTGTGTTGGACATAAGTACCAATTTGCATATCTTCGCCGCGCCCAAGTCCGCCCAGTTCTCTAACACCAGCAACTTCTTCACCAAAACGCACGCAGCGTGTGCAGTGAATGCAGCGCGTCATTTCTGTGGAAATCAAGGTACCTAAATTATCATCATCTACAGCACGTTTAGTATCAGCATAATGCGATTCATCTTGACCAAATCCCATTGAAACGTCTTGCAATTCACACTCACCACCTTGATCGCAGATAGGGCAATCTAAAGGATGGTTAATTAGTAAAAATTCCATCACAACTTTTTGTGAATGCAAAGCTTCTTCTGATTTTGTGAATACTTTCATGCCATTGGTGATTGGTGTTGCGCAAGCTGGTACTGGCTTTCTACCATTTTCAACTTCAACCAAACACATGCGGCAATTAGCAGCCACAGAAAGTTTTTTGTGGTAACAGAAACGGGGAATATGAATACCGTTTTCATCTGCCACTTCAATAATCATTTTACCGTTTTCAACTTCAAATGTTGTACCATCGATTTCAATAGTAGCCATGGTGTCTAAACCTTCTCAATTATGCTGCGACGACGGAGCGTTTATGCTTAATGAAATAATCAAATTCTTCATAAAAATGTTTAACGAAACTTTGTACGGGCCAAGCTGCAGCCTCACCTAGTGCACAAATTGTTCGCCCTTCGATGTTATTAGCAACGTTTACCAATTTTTCTATATCACCTGGTTCACCATGACCGTGCACAATACTATGCAACAATCTGACTAACCAACCTGTACCTTCACGACAAGGCGTGCACTGACCGCAGGATTCTTCCATATAAAACTCAGAAATGCGATACAAAGTGTCAACCATACAAGTGGTTTCATCCATAACAATAACAGCACCAGATCCTAAACCAGAGCCTGCTTTTTGCAGACTGTCGAAGTCCATATCCAGTTGTAACATTACCTCTCCAGGTAAAACTGGCATGGATGTGCCTCCTGGAATTACTGCTTTAATACGGCGATCTTTCAAAACACCGCCAGCTAATTCGAGTAAGGTTTTAAAAGGCGTACCCAAGGGAATTTCAAAATTTCCGGGTTTATTAACATGTCCGCTTACGCTAAAACATTTAGTACCACCATTATTTGGTTTTCCTAATTGTAAAAACCAGGCACCGCCCTTTTCCATAATTACAGGCACAGAAGCAAAAGTTTCAGTGTTGTTAATTGTGGTTGGTTTACCATAAAGGCCATAATTTGCAGGAAAAGGCGGTTTGAACCGCGGCATGCCTTTTTTACCTTCCAATGAATTTAATAATGCCGTTTCTTCTCCACAAATATAAGCACCAGCGCCTAAATGATTGTACAAATCAAAATCCACGCCTGAACCCAATATATTTTTACCTAATAAACCGGCTTCATACGCCTCTTTTAAAGCAGCTTCAGTACGCTCAAAGGGGAGCCAGAATTCTCCGCGTATGTAATTATAACCAACTGTTGCACCCATAACATATCCGGCTATAGCCATGCCTTCTATCAATTGATCTGGGTTTAAATTTAAAATTTCTCTATCTTTACAGGTGCCTGGTTCACCTTCGTCTGAATTACAGACTACGTATTTTTGAACTGGGGAATTACGATTCATAAAACTCCATTTCAAACCCGTCGGAAAGCCCGCACCGCCTCTACCGCGTAAAGCTGAGGTTTTTAATTCTTCAATAATTAACTCTGGCGCAGTTTTTTCTTTTAGAATTTTTCGCAATGCACTATAGCCACCTATACTTTCATAAGCAGATAAAGTCCAAGGCTTATCTAAATGAATCGTTCGATAACAAACTTGATTTAATTCAACCACGGCAACCCACCTCTATCTTATTGGTATTGTTCTAATACTGCGTCAATGGAATCGGTGGTCAGATTTTCATGATAATCTTTATCCACTTGCATCATAGGTGCATTCACACAAGCACCAAGGCATTCAACAGATCTTAAGGTAAAACGATTGTCGTTTGTAGTTTCACCTAACTTAATACCTAATTTTTTTTCTAAACAGGTAACAATTTCATCACAATCGCGTAATTTACACGAAATATTAGTACAAACATTGATTAGATGTTTACCTACTGGTTTTTGTTCATACATGGTATAAAAACTAACAACTTCATAAACAGCAATAGGTGGCATATCTAAATATTGGGCGACAGCATCCATTAATTCTGGAGTTAAATGTCCATGTTCTTCTTGAACTATTCTTAGAGCACTCATCACTGCAGATTGTTTTTGATCTGCTGGATATTTTGCAATCCAATGATCAATTTCATGCATTGCTTTGCTCGACATGAATTGCTTTAAACTGTTTGCTGAAGTCTCAGACATTTTTGTACCTTTATACGTTATTTTTACCTATCTATTTCACCAAAAACGATGTCTTGGCTGGCTAATATTGCCACACCGTCGGCTAACATATGCCCACGTACCATAGCATCGAAACTGGATAAATGCGAAAATCCTGGGGCGCGTATTTTTATTCGATATGGTTTATTAGCACCATCAGAAATTAAATAAATACCAAACTCACCCTTTGGCGCCTCAACAGCTGAATATACTTCACCTTGAGGTAAGCAAAATCCTTCTGTAAACAATTTGAAATGATGGATTAAAGCTTCCATATCGTATTTCATTTCCACGCGTCTTGGTGGAGTTATTTTATGATCATCTACTTTTATAGGGCCAGGATTTTTGCGCAACCACTCAATACACTGTCTTACTATACGGTTTGATTGTCTTAATTCTGCTACTCGAACTAAATAACGATCGTAACAATCACCTTTTTTACCAACAGGAATTTCAAAATCCATTTTATCGTATGCAGCATAGGATTGTTTTTTACGTAAATCCCAGGCAACTCCGGATGCGCGCAACATAGGGCCTGTGAATCCCCATTGCAACGCATCTTCTGCTGAAACAATACCAATATCTACGGTACGTTGTTTCCAAATTCTATTATCAGTTAACAAAGTTTCATATTCATCAACACATTTAGGAAAGCGTTCTGTAAAAGCCCAGAGAAAATCCAGCAAACTACCTTGTCGGTTCTCATTTAGAGCATCTACTTCTCTTTCATTATGCCATCTGGATGCTTTGTATTGGGGCATAGTATCGGGTAAATCACGTGCTACCCCACCAGGGCGGTAATAAGTTGCATGCATGCGCGCACCGGATACTGCTTCGTAACAATCAAATAAATCTTCACGCTCTCTAAAGCAATATAAAAATACGGTCATTGCCCCTATATCCAGAGCAATTGCTCCCAACCATAATAGATGGTTTAAAATACGGGTCACTTCATCAAACATAGTACGGATGTATTGTGCGCGAATAGGCACATCTATATCTAAAAATTTTTCTACAGCACGCACATAGGCATGTTCATTACACATCATGGATACATAATCTAAGCGATCCATGTAGCCAATATTTTGAATATACGGTTTGGTCTCGGCTAATTTTTCGGTAGCTCTATGTAATAGACCAATATGCGGATCGGCACGCACTATCGTTTCACCCTCAAGCTCCAACACCAAACGCAGTACTCCATGAGCAGCTGGATGTTGTGGTCCAAAATTTAGGGTATAGTTCTTAAGCTCAATCATTCTTTGCTGCCTCTTTACCTAAATAACGATTATCGGAACGTATCACCTTAGGCACGAGTATCCTGGGCACTATATCTACAGGCTCGTAAATTACTTTTGCAAGATTTGCATCATAACGCATTTCTACATGTCCACTAAGTGGAAAGTCTTTTCTAAAGGGATGTCCTATAAAACCATAATCTGTCAATATACGGCGTAAATCGGGGTGTCCATCAAATAATATACCGTATAAATCATAAGCCTCACGCTCAAACCAATCGGCACTTTTCCAAATAGAATGAACTGAAGGAACGATTAAATGCGCTTCGTCCACAAACACTTTGACGCGTACACGATGATTTTTAGTGGTTGATAATAAATGATAAACAACGGCAAAACGCGGTTTATGAAATTTAAATGCCCTGCGTTTTTGACGTTCAACACCACGAGAAAAGCCTTTCTCAGATGCCGAATCGGTTTCCCAATCAGACTCACCGTAGAGCAAATAATCAACGCCACAGACATCGATTAATTGATCAAAAGCAAAAATATCTATGTCGCGCAATTCCAACATTAAAGCTTTTAAATTCTTATCTTCGCATTCAACGGTCACTTCGCCATAGGCTAAAGTCACATCAGTTATGTGATTTGCTAATTCTGCCTGTAGATGTTGTACTAATTTTTCGTTTTTCTTCATCTTTTTTGCACCTTCTGCAAACAGCACTAGGCCTCTAATACTTTTTTGTGCTTGATTTTATTCTGTAACTGAATAATGCCGTATAACAGCGCTTCAGCGGTCGGTGGACACCCTGGTACGTATACATCAACAGGGACGATACGATCACAACCTCTAACAACCGAATAAGAATAGTGATAATACCCACCACCATTCGCACAAGAACCCATAGAAATTACCCAACGGGGCTCAGGCATTTGATCGTATACTTTGCGCAATGCAGGAGCCATTTTGTTACATAAAGTTCCGGCAACTATCATTACGTCTGATTGACGTGGACTAGGACGAAAAAGAACGCCAAATCGGTCCAAATCATAACGTGCAGCACCAACATGCATCATTTCCACAGCACAACACGCTAAACCAAAGGTCATAGGCCACATAGAACCACTGCGTGCCCATCCTAAAAGTTTATCAACTGTTGTTACTTTAAAACCTGTTTCTTGCAATTCTGCAACTGCCATAGCAAACCTCTATGTAACTGTGCCAACGGTGAGAGATCCCTTGCGTAGCTCGGGATGACGTCGATTCATGATGAGATATCCCTCGCTACGCTTGGGATGGCGTCGATTCATGAAATGACCTAGCTTTATTCCCACTCCAATGCGCCGCGTTTCCACTCGTAAATAAATCCAATTACTAATAAACCTAAAAATAACATCATGCCACCAAAACCGAACCAACCAATTTTTCGCAAGGCTAAAGCCCAGGGAAAAAAGAAGGCTGTTTCTAAGTCGAATATTATAAACAATATTGCGACCAGGTAAAATCGTACGTCAAACGGCAAATGCGCGCTTTCAAATGCGCTAAAACCGCATTCGTAAGGAGAATTTTTAGCAGAATCAGGCTTGTGCTTTGAAAATAAAGAGCCTAAGCCCATCATTGCCACACCTAGCACTATCCCGATTACTATAAAAACAAGTACGGGCATATATTGAAATAGCATCATGTCACCTTGTTCACATTTAATGGTGCCGAAGGCCGGACTCGAACCGGCACGGCTTTACGCCACCGCCCCCTCAAGACGGCGTGTCTACCAATTCCACCACTTCGGCATATCTTTATTATTGTTTCCCACTTTTATTGTTTTCAACAGGTACCGGGATTGCATCTACAGGTACACTGGTTTGTTGAGGAATAGCTTGTTGCACCGCTTTATGATATTGATTTGACACCAAATACGACAGCATTAAACTGGTTGCAAAAAAGACCAAGGCCAAACCACCAGTCATTTTAAACAAGAAACTTCCTGTTCCCTGGCTTCCAAATAAAGTATTGGATGCGCCTGAACCGAAAGCAGCGCCAATATCTGCGCCTTTACCATGTTGTATAAGTACCAGGCCGATTACCACTATAGCAACTAGTACGTGAACCATTAATATTAATTGATACATGTTACAATTTCCAAAAACTGTTTCGCATTCAAAGAAGCACCACCAACCAAACCACCATCAATATCTGGCATGGCAAATAGGCCTCTGGCATTTTGTTCATTGACACTGCCTCCATAGAGTAGTGGCAAACTTTGAGCATCACTTTTATTTATTTTTGCAACCAATTCTCTAATAAACTGGTGCACTTCCTGAGCTTGTTCCGGCTCAGCTGTTTTTCCTGTTCCAATTGCCCAAACAGGTTCATAAGCTATAACACAGTTCGCAAAACAATTGTCATTTTTATTATGTACTGCCAACAATTGTTTGGCTATAACTTGCTCTGTTTGTCCTTTTTCACGCTCAATAAGCGTTTCACCGACACAAAGAACGGGTATCATACCATGATCTTTTACATGGTGGAATTTCTGAGCCACAAAATTTTCATCTTCATGAAAAATATGTCTACGTTCTGAGTGCCCAACCAAAACATGTGAACAATTAAAGTCCTTCAACATGGGTCCTGAAAGTTCTCCTGTAAAAGCTCCGGAGTCCTTTGGGTAGACATTTTGCGCACCCAACTTAATTGCGCTATCACTTAATAAATCATGCATCAACGGAAGATAGATAGCCGGGGGCAATACAAGAACTTGCGCGTGATCCGGTCTTATTAATTCTTTTAATTGATGAGTCAATTGCAGCACTTGCTGCAGCTGTCCATTCATTTTCCAATTGCCAGCTACTATTTTCTGTCTCATAAAACGCTCCCTTTTTCAGTCGTGCACTATACCCAAACTCAGGGCTAATGTGTAGCTGCAACCGCAAAACAAATTGACGATTATGGGGGCACTGAGTATTGTATATGAAACAGACTAAGGTAGTTCAGTTACTGATTTTTGATCAATCAAGCTAATCTCATCACATAAATCTTGTGCTTTTTGTTTTACCGTAGACTCATCCTTACCTTCTACCATAACGCGTAATACTGGTTCTGTTCCAGACGGTCGTAATAGAACTCGGCCAGAATGTTTTAGACTGTCCTGCAGTCTTTCTACAGCCAAAATTACTTGCGGATTTGCGGCCAATTGCGCTGCGTGTTCTGTTTTTAAATTAATTAAAGTTTGCGGTAATAAAGTAATTCCATCTACTAGTTGTTGTAAACTTAAGTCTTGTTTTACCATCATAAATAGAACTTGCAAAGCGGCAACTATTCCGTCTCCAGTGGTAGTTTTATCCAAACAGACGATATGACCGGATGATTCACCACCTAGCTTCCAGCCCTTTTCTCCTAAAGCTTCTAAAACATATCGGTCACCAACTTTTGTTCTTACAAAAGGTACGCCTAATTGTTCTAATGCTAGTTCCAAGCCGTAATTACTCATTAAGGTTCCAACAACACCGCCTTGCAACATACCTCTTTGTAACCGTTCTTTAGTAATGATATACAGGATTTGATCGCCATTAATTAAATTACCCTGAGCATCTACCAAGAGTAATCTATCGCCATCACCATCCAAACACACTCCAATATCAGCACCTGTTTGTAAGACTTTTTGTCTTAAAGCTTCTGGAGCAGTAGAACCGCATTCATGATTAATATTAAATCCATCAGGTTTATTACCAATCGTTAATACCTCTGCACCTAATTCTGCGAATACATTGGGAGCTATATGATAAGTAGCGCCATGAGCGCAATCCACTACTATTTTTAAACCAGATAAGCGGGTCATTGAAGGGATGGTTGATTTACAAAACTCAATATAACGACCAGCGGCGTCATTAATACGCGTTGCTTTACCTAAATTCACTGATGAAACAGTCTGCAAGGGTTTTTCTAATTCTGCTTCAATTTCTAATTCAACGCTATCAGGTATTTTGCCGCCATCTGCAGAAAAGAATTTAATTCCATTATCTTCAAATAAATTATGAGAAGCACTTATTACTATTCCTGCATTAGCACGTAAAGTTTGGGTTAAATAGGCGATTCCAGGTGTGGGCATTGGGCCTAGTAAAGCAACATCTACTCCTGCTGCAGATAAGCCTGCTTGCAAGGCGGATTCAAGCATATAGCCAGAAACGCGCGTATCTTTACCAATAACTACTTTTTTACGATGACCGTTAGCCAATACTCGACCAACTGCCCAGCCTAATTTTAATACAAATTCCGGGTTAATACTGGAAGCACCAACTTGACCTCGTATGCCATCCGTCCCAAAATATTTACGTTGACTCATCCTACAAACCCTCTTTATTCACTGCGTCTATCATCTGCAACGCTTGATTTGTTTCATCCACATCATGGGTCCTTATAATCCCCACACCCTTAAGTGCTGCGTACACAGCTAGAGCTATTCCTCCAATTAATCTTTGATCAACATCCTTATTCAATACAGCCCCAATGGTACTTTTACGAGAGACACCTAAAAGTAAGGGCAAAGCAAATTCTTTAAATTCAGTCAGTTGCTGCATTAATTGCATATTATGAGCCACTGATTTTCCAAAACCAAAACCTGGATCTAATACTAGGTGTGTTTTAGGGATTCCCGCCTGCATGCAAGCATCAATACGTTGCGCAAAAAAATGCATTATCTCAGGGATTAGTCCAGCAGGATAGTGCGGATTTTTTTGCATGGTGTGTGGAGTACCTTGCATATGCATAAGGCAAACCGGTACATTTAGTGTTGCAGCCATTGCCAAAGCACCAGTAGATTGTAAAGCAAAAATATCATTAATCAAGTTTGCGCCAGCGGCAACCCCAGCTTGCATTACTTCAGGCTTACTCGTATCGATTGAAATACATACATCAGATTGAGCACGTATGGCTTCGATTAGCGGAATCACTCGTGCTAATTCGAGTTCTGCAGAAACGGGAACTGCCCCCGGCCTGGTCGACTCTCCGCCAATATCAATGATATCTGCCCCGGCATCTATTAAAGCAATTGCTTGTTCGATTGCTTTAGGTAATACAAGATAGGCACCGCCATCTGAAAAGGATTCAGCGGTAACATTAATTATTCCCATTATGAGGGGTTTTTTCCAAATGGCTGACTGATAATTATCCAGCCACTTTAGAAATTGATTTGCATTCATGTAGATAATCCTGCTTAAATTTCTTCAGCAGGTTTATCAATAGTTTCCGTATTACTTTCTTTTGGCGCTGGCGCAACAGGTGCGACGACTTTTCCGTTTTCCAAAGGTATGGTCGTACCCCAATCCTCTGGCGGTGTAGGCTCTTTGCCAGACATAATTTCTCGAATTTGATTGCTATCAATAGTTTCATATTTTATCAAACTCTCTGCCATCAAATGCAATTTTTCCATATTGCCTTCTAATATTTCACGAGCGCGTTGGTAATTTTTATCTATAATAATACGTACTTCTTCGTCAATTTGTTGCGCAGTTCTATCGGATATTTCCTTATGCTGCGTCATTGATCGACCCAAGAATACCTCACCCTCTTCTTCGCCAAAAGTAAGTGGTCCAAGATTTGATAATCCCCAAGTGGTAACCATCTTTCGAGCAATTTCAGTAGAGCGCATAATATCGTTGGAAGCACCGGTAGTAACACTATCCAGACCGAAAATTAATTCTTCTGCAATACGACCACCAAATAAACTGGATAATTGGCTTTCTAAACGACGCTTACTGTGACTGTATCTGTCTTGTTCTGGTAAAAACATAGTGACACCCAGTGCGCGACCACGTGGAATAATAGATACTTTATAAACGGGATCGTGTTCAGGAACCAATAAACCAACAATCGCATGTCCTGCTTCGTGATAAGCGGTTAATTTTTTCTCGTTGTCATCCATAACCATAGATCGGCGTTCTGCACCCATCATGATTTTATCTTTAGCTTTTTCAAGCTCTATCATACTTACTTTATGTTTGTTAGCTCGAGCCGCGAATAAGGCTGCTTCATTGACTAGATTCGCTAAATCAGCTCCGGAAAAGCCTGGCGTACCTCGAGCGATAGCCATTACTTCGACATTGCCATCGACCGGTACTTTTTGTAAATGAACTCGCAAAATTTGTTCACGGCCTCTAATATCAGGTAAAGGCACTACTACTTGTCGATCGAAACGACCTGGACGCAATAATGCGGGGTCTAAGACATCAGGACGATTGGTTGCTGCTACCACAATCACTCCTTCGGAGCCTTCAAAGCCATCCATTTCAACCAGTAATTGGTTTAAAGTTTGTTCGCGTTCATCATGACCACCACCAAGGCCTGCACCACGATGACGACCAACAGCATCAATCTCATCTATAAAAATAATGCAAGGAGCATGCTTTTTTGCCTGCTCAAACATATCACGTACGCGAGACGCACCCACACCCACAAACATTTCTACGAAATCAGAACCTGAAATAGTGAAAAATGGTACTTTTGCTTCACCGGCAACTGCGCGGGCTAATAAAGTTTTACCCGTTCCAGGGGAACCAACCAATAAAACGCCACGAGGGATACGACCACCTAAATTTTGGAATTTGGTAGGATCACGTAAAAAATCGACTAATTCTTTCACTTCATCTTTGGCTTCATCAACACCAGCCACATCAGCAAAAGTTACTTTAACCTGATCTTCTCCAAGTAAGCGCGCCCTGGATCTGCCAAAAGACATAGCTCCACGACCACCGCCGCCTTGCATCTGCCGCATGAAAAAGACCCAAACACCAATTAAAAGGAACATTGGGAACCAGTTAACAAATAAGTGCAGCAAGAAACTTTCTTGTTGTTTTTCTTGACCACTTACTTCAACCTTGCCCTTCAATAATTCGCCTAATAAAGCGTCATCTTGCATAGGAATATAAGTAACAAAATGTTTGTTATTTTTATTTATTCCCTTGATGATTTTATTGTCTTCAATAGTCACAGAGTTAACGAGACCTTGATCGACTTCTTTAAGAAATTCACTGTATGAAACTTTCTCAGAAACTGTGTTGCGTGGGCCAAAATTACTGAAAACAGAGACGAGTACAACTGCTATTATCAGCCACAAAAATAAATTTTTAACCATGTCGTTCAAAGTAGTTACCTCTTTTATACGTAAAGCTATAATGTAAAAACGGTATAAGTAATTAAGCTACTATAAATTATAGCCCTTTGCCAGCAAATAGGTTTCTTTTGATCGAGATCGTGAAGCAGAAGGCTTACGAATTACTACTTTTTCAAAAGACTTGCGCACTTCTTTAACTAATTCATCAAAACCAGCTCCATGGAACACCTTAATCAACATGCAGCCTCCAGGTTTTAACATTTTATTAGCAAAATCAACAGCAAGTTCTACTAAATACATCGCCCGCGGGATATCAATTGCAGTACTTCCACTCATATTTGGGGCCATATCTGATAATAACAAGTCCAAACTGCGTTCTGGAATCAAATTTATTAATTCCTGCATGACAGAGTCCTCCCGAAAATCACCTAAAATAAAAGTAACTTCCGGAAAAGCATCCATGGGCAGTATGTCTAAAGCAACTATAGTTCCTTTTCCTTGCATTTGTTCAGCAACATACTGAGTCCAACCGCCAGGGGCTGCTCCCAAGTCCACTATAGTCATACCAGGCTTAATGAGCTTTTCTTTGTCATCAATTTCTTTTAATTTATAAATAGCCCGACTTCGATAGCCTTCTGCCTGAGCTTTTTTAACGTACTGGTCTTTAAAATGTTCATCCAACCAGCGTTTACTACTATTAGTTCGACGCATAATTTTCATATATAAATGAATTTTCACTATCATACTGAATTTTACTACCTTTTCCCAGCAAAACGTGCAATAATTTGCCATTTGATTGATCAGGAACAAAATTATGGACACAAGTACCAAAAAAGCGCTCAAAGCTCAGGCGCATCATTTAAAACCAGTTATTCTTTTGGGAGCTAAAGGTTTAACCGAAGCAGTAATTGCTGAAACTGATATTGCTTTGCAAGCTCATGAGTTAATTAAGGTTAAAATTAGTGGTACTGAAAAGGAAGATCGCATTATTATGGCTGATGAGTTGGCTCTTAAAGTTCAGGCGGAATTAGTGCAACTAATTGGTAATACGGTGATTTTGTATCGGAAAAATGGTGACACCAACTCTCAACGAACAGTAAAACCGCCAAAAGCAGATGCTAAAAAACGTAGGCGTTAAGGGATAGGTTTATTTGATATTCCTTATTGTGCTTGTTGGAGTGACAACCTCAGAAGGAGGTCCTGGGTCTGGGGTTCTTGCAATCGATATTGCACCACTTTGCGCACGCATATGTTTCGTCTTTTCCATGGCTTTTGCGGGATCCACATCAGCATTAGGGTTCAAGGTATTATTCGCCCGAACCGCAGCATCTGGGACTTTTACTTTATTATATCTATCCATTGCCATCAAGCCGTTTTCAGTATCTAGATCAGATGAATCAGTATCTGCACTATCACGTCCTGATTTTGGTATTTCTGCCTGAGGTTTATCTATTTGTACCAAAGCACTAAACCCATCATGTAACTTTTGTTTTATGCTATTTTCCCAAACATGTATCATTCCCTTTACCAGACCTTTATGCGCCTGCAAAGCTGCCGCTTTTTCTGCTTCTAAATTTTTTATACTGCTTGACTCTGCTTGATTAGAGTCCATGAATGAGGTCGCTGTTTTTACCGTAACCTTGGCAGGGCCGCCTTGATCGCGCAAACTTTGCTTACTAGCAGCTACTTGCAAACCCTTTTCATCCATCTGAGTTTGAACGTGCTCTTTCAAACCCTTGACATTTTTATGCAACTCATCTGAGCTTTGCGCTAAATTAGCTAAATCGTTCAATATCACTCTTTCATTATTATTTATTGCGCTATCCAATACCGCTACTCTATTATTAACAGCTTGAGCGCGCTCATTAGCACTTTTACAACCGCCTATAGATGCTTTTTCTACAAAAACGGATAAAGCCTGAAAGGTTTTAGCGTCACTTTTTTCAAAATGATAGTCATGCGCCATTAGACGCCTTAAGGCAAATTGTGCATTTTGAAAATCATCAGTAGACGAAGGAACGGGCTTTTGCCATTCCTTTTTTAAATCCTGAATTAATTGTCTTGATAATTTTCCCTCCTCCGATGCTGCAAAATAAGAATTAAAATGAACCGACTCATCCGTTGATTGCAAAAAGGCCTCATAATTTTTGAATATTATATCGATAAAAATTTTATCATTATCTGAAGCAGTATCGTATAAAGTATGCAGCAAAGCTATTTCAGCCATTAAAGCGGTCTCATCTTGCAACGCGCCTTTTTCGCCACCCTCTATAGAATAACCAAAACTACCACCATGATTTACTGAAATATTTTGTACCAAACAAAAAATTGGAGGGTCTTTGTCTAATTGACTTCGATTATAATGATGCGCCCCTTTTAAAATATCCTGCGCACTTTCAGTTTGTAAATTCTTTAACTTATCCGCAAAGGGATTATCATCTCTGTTATCGTTAATTGAAGTATAACTGTTGTATACAAAGGCTTTTGGTTTGTTGTTAGTTTCACCTGATAAATACTCTTTAAGCTTATATTCTTCGTTAATTGTTGCTAATTTCAAGGCAACATCCTCAATATAGACTCGATCTTCTTTTGTTCTAGGTGAGCCTCTTTTTCGTTCTTCTTTAACAACAGGCGAAGGAGTTCGAATCTGCATACGCGTGACTTTATTTGCTATAACCCCACCTTCTTGATTCAAAGCGTGAGTGAGCATCTGACTATGAGGAAAATCTTTACCAAATTTCCTATCATGAGCTGTCTCTTCAGTACCCGCTATCAGCGTTATCAATCCCTGATCCCCGTCTAAAAATAATATATCATTAGGGGTAGCTGTGGTTGATTCTGCTGTATGTTTTATATGTTCAAAATAAGTTTCTGTTGCTTCCTTGATTGACTCTTTTTCGATATCTTCTTTTGATTTCTTGCCTTTCAATTCTTTGTTGTGTACTAAGGTTTCTAATTCTTTTATGAGGTTTGGCTCTAAACTAAATCCTTTTTTACTTAATTCTTCTGCAAGAATTGCTTGTGCTTGATCTCGTAATTTATTTCTGGCCTCATCTAATGCTTTATTTAAATGAGAAATATTCACATTTTTATCTTTGGTTGCAGCTTTAAGTGCTTTGGCAAAAGTTGCCATTACTAAATTATTAACGCGTAACATAGCAGCTTTATGAGCCTCTTTTAATGGTCCTTCTAGTGCTGTTTTTGACGTACCTTGCTCTTGCAGTAACTTTTCATAAACGCGAGTAGTTAAAGCCAAATGAAAATGGAATTCTTCTTGTAAAGAGATAACGCTACCTTTGGGGAGCTGTGCATAAGCATTTGATAGAGCTGATGCATTGGTTTGTTTTTTGAATAACTGTCTATCTGTTTCCTCTCCTGCATTCAAATATTCTTCTAATCTCTTATAAAATAGATCTTTTAGGGTTTGATTTTGATGGACGTCCAAACTTACCGTCGTATTAAGGGTGCGCTTTCTTCCCAAAGTATCTTCTAGAAATTTCTGTAATTCTTGTTTATTTGTAGGAACTTGAGCAGGATCCTTTATCCCGGTATGTTCCCTATATAAAGTTTGCAAATCTGCAAGTGTAAGTGAAACATCGACCAACAGTCGGCCTTGGGGATCGAAAGCCAAATCGATACTTGGAGTATTTAATGCTTGAGCTTTTGCCTTTTCAACCAGAAGCTGCATATATAATACTTGCATGGGGACTTGGTCCTCTTGCACCGATTTTACGCGTTCTTTGCTCTCAGAGGTAATTTCATCATTTAAACCCATAATAGCTTCCCTAGGACAATGGAGGACTCGACTAAAAAAAACACCCTAGTATAAATATAGGTCAGTTTTGACGATATGTCTAAATATTGATTGATCTGGGTTTTTTTGGATGCCGCGGACAAGCCGCGGCACGTAGCGCCTTTTCTGCGGGAGGTAGCGCCTTTTCTGCGGGAGGTAGCGCCTTTTCTGCAGGAGGTAGCACTTTTTCTGCAGGAGGTAGCGCCTTTTCTGCAGGAGGTAGCACTTTTTCTGCAGGAGGTAGCACTTTTTCTGCAGGAGGTAGCACTTTTTCTGCAGGAGGTAGCACTTTTTCTGCGATAGCTGATTCTTTGCACAGAGTGCGTGGCTTTTTTCCGGGGTAGGTGGCTCTTTGTCCGATGTACTTATCAGTTTGTCCGTGATCCATAGCGGTCTGTGGCTACTATTTCATAGAACTGGGCGTGACAGATGCTTTCATATTGTATAAACTAAGATTACTGCTGCCATCCTGCAGTCGGTATGTAAATTCATGGATTTACTTTGTTGCGGAATATTAAAACTAAATAGAGCAGATGATATTAAAACACATACCTAATGCCTTAACCTTATTTAGGCTCATATTAATTGCCCCCTTTTTGGTGTTTTTATACCACCAAGAATACCACTATGCCTTTTATACCTTTATTTTGGCAGGCTTTACTGATGGATTAGATGGTTGGTTAGCTCGGTATTTTGGTTGGAAAAGCTTTTTTGGTTCCTTTGTTGATCCTCTAGCTGATAAATTATTAGTCGCTTCTAGTTTTATCTCTTTAGCTTTGATTGGTTCCTTACCCTGGTGGTTGGTAATTATTGTGTTTTTGCGTGATCTGTCTATATCTTTTGGCATTATCGCTTGGTACTGGTTTATTAAGAAAAAATTAAATTTCCAGCCTACGCGTTTAAGCAAGATCAACACGACCTTACAATTAACACTGGTAACCATCTGCTTATTTGAATTGGCTTACTACCAATTCCCTCATTATCTGATTGATATTCTTATTGGTTTAACCGCTCTTACCACGATTATTACTTATCTAGACTATATGAGAATTTGGGCAAGTAAAGCCTGGCCACAAAAAGCCACTTCGCAATGAATAAACAATTAGCCTTAAGCATACAATTAAATAATTCCGCCACTTTAGCTGATTTTAACTGGCAAAATAATAGCCTGTTGCAGCAGCAATTAGAACAAATACTGCAAACAAAACAAGAGCACTTGCTTTATTTATGGGGAATAAAGGGCTGTGGTAAATCACATATTCTACAAGCCTGCTGCCAAGCCATTAATGAAACCGAATCAGCGATTTATCTTCCTTTGAATTTATTGAAGGAATGGGGTCCCGAAACTATTGAGGGCCTGGAAGATCAAACTATATTATGTATCGATGATATTGATGCCATAGCCGGCAACGAGGCTTGGGAAGAGGCTTTATTCCATTTATATAATAGAGTCAGAGAGTCAGAACGAGGAATTTTAATTATCTCAGGCAATCAACCCCCAGCAAAACTGGCTATTCGTTTACCTGATTTACGCTCCAGGTTAGGATGGGGTTTAGTCATGCAGGTACATGAACTCGATGATGAAGAAAAAATTAACACCTTAAAGATTCACGCCTTAAAGCGAGGATTTGATCTCCCGAGCAGCGTAGGGCAATTTTTATTAAATCGTTGTTCGCGCAATATGCACGACTTGCACATTATACTTAACAAACTGGACGAAGCCTCCCTGGCTGCACATCGTAAGATTACTGTACCTTTTGTTAAAGCTATATTAGATATATGAAAAAAATCAGTCAACTTGACGTGATATCTACCCTTTGGTAAGGTAATAAAGTTCATCAATAAATGGAGCTTAGCATGGATATAGTTGGATTAATTACTAATTTAGTAAGTGGAGCCATCGGTGGTAACGTTGCCGGTGCTGGTCTAAAAGAAAAAAGTCTTGGAACTCTAGGTAATACTATTGCCGGATTAGTCGGCGGTGTTGCTGGTGACTTTATTCTAAAAGCGGTTGGTATACTCAATACTCTAGGTCTAGGCGATATGACTTTAGGTTCGCTTACAGCGCAAGCTGGTACTGGTTTGATTAGTGGTGGTGTTTTGACTGCTATTGTTGCCATGATTAAAAGTGCCATGAATAAATAAGAAAAGCTCCCGTCTTTGCGCGCGAAGACGGGTATTTTGGGGCTCGTTACACTTGCAACACAAAATCTGCTTCAATGTTTGTATCTTCTGGCTTTTCCTGAATAAAACTGCGATAAAAACTATAACGATTGGTAACGGGATTAACTTCAACTCGTGCAGCAGCTTTTGATTTAATAACTCCCACAACATTATTTCTAAGATGCCCCAATTTTTGATCTTCATTTTCTATTTTATTGCTATCACATAACTGCTCTACCTTTTCCTCATCCAAACCAATCCAGGCACTAATCAATTTTTGTAAGCCTGGACGTTCCATGTACCAATAAACGGCCAAAGCTGCCAGACCCACTACACAGCTAAAAACCAGCACCGGCCATAAAGCAGGCACCGCGGCTCCAATTAATCCAAAAATAAATACTGCTGTTGATTGGCCCGCAAAAAAACCACCGCCGAAAAACAGTACACCTGACAAAAATGATAAAGCTGATTTAATAAATCTCAAGGTTTTACTGTTCAAAGCAGCGTCAAATTGCTTGCTCACAACACTCAGATACACCAACCTATTTTGCAGGAGATTTAGAATCGGCTCTATAGCAATCAAATCGGCAGTTGGCAGTTCGGTCAAACAATACACTTCCATTTGTCGGCGAATGTATTTTATTTCATGTAATTGCTGTAAATAACTATTTAATAACTTAGGTCCATCAAAAATTTTAATACCCAATACTTGAGCTAACTGGATTAAATTATAACCACAGAAAATAAATACCGATAATACCGAAAAAGCCAATCCTGCGATAAAAACCCATATCGAAGGCAAAGCTAAAAAGCTTAAAATTGTCGTAACACCATCAAACCCTTCACAAGCAGCAACAAAAATCCCTGCTAGTATCAGTGCTATAAATTTGGTTTTTTTATACCAAGGTATTGGGGTTTCTTGATTATTAATAAGAGTAACTGGCTTTGGTAAAGACAATCGGATATCTTTTAAAAGTTCCGCACTTAAAGCTGCAGCAACTAATTCAAGTTCTTTCGCCCAGGGTTCATTTTTTTTAGAATGTAACAAAGAAAGCACTGTTGCTAGATCAATTTTAGAAACAATAGGTCCCAAGGCGACTAAACTAGGTTCGCAAATACTAAGATAACTCTGAAGCAATTCTTGAGAGCGATTGCTTAATTCTACTATCAATGAAGCGCCCTTAAATCTAGAAAAAAAACTCGCAATGCACACATATTAGCCAAATATGCTAGGATTTACAATAGGGGCATAAATACTTTAGAGGAGCGGCATGCAACAGTACTACGATAGAGTTGATGCCGGAAAAGTACTGGCACACTACCTTAAAAATTTCACCAAAAATCCTAATACTCTAATCTTAGCTTTACCAAGAGGAGGGGTACCCGTTGCCTACGAAGTGGCCACCAAATTACACCTACCCCTTGATGTTTTTATTGTGCGTAAACTAGGCATTCCTGGACACGAAGAATTAGCCATGGGAGCTTTAGCCTCTGGAAATACTGTATTTTTTAATCAAGACATTATAAATGTCTCAGCTATTTCTCAAGCAACTATAGATAAAGTTATTCAAGCAGAGCAACTAGAACTTGAACGTCGGGAATTAGCATATAGAGGTCATCGCCCTTTTCCAAAACTAGAAAATAAAACCGTAATTTTAATTGATGATGGCATAGCAACGGGGGCCACCATGAACGTTGCTGCAACCAGCATAACTAAAATGAAACCCGGCCGTCTTATCATTGCTGTTCCGGTTGCGGCATTATCAACCTGCAAGGAAATGAAGCTGCTGGGTTATGAGCTTATTTGCCCCTTGCAACCGATTAACTTTAATTCCGTCGGCTCTTGGTATGAACTGTTCCCTCAAACCACTGATGAGGAAGTAATCACTTTATTGCGTAAAGCAGATATGCTCATAAGCCAGCAATATAAGTAGTTGAAAAAGCAACACTCTCTAAATCCTTTTTCTCAACTACCTCTTTAGTATTAATATACCGACTTAAAAGCGGCGCAATTATCCACATAATTAAAGAAATAATTAAAGTAACAATTCCAATTCCAGCAAATACATGGGTATAGATCTGCAAAGACTCAAGTCCTGGGTGAATATTCTGAGGCAATGAGGTAAAGGCAGCCACTTCTGCACCTAAAAAGCCGGCAACGGCAGAGGTCAAAAACCACAAACCCATAACAAATCCTGTAATACGCGGTGGAACAAGCTCTGCAACCATGGCCACCCCCAAGGCTGAAACCAATAACTCCCCTAAGCTTTGAAATAAATAACTGGCAATCAACCACCAAGAGGACACCATGCCATTACCGGTATAAAAAAACCGCGCAAAATATAAAACTAAAAAGCTGAAACCACATAAGGTCATTCCTAAGGCAAATTTATAAGGAACTGCAACCAGAAAACCTTTTTTATTTAAACCCGTATAAGCATAAGCAAGTAAGGGACTCATCAATACTATCCAAATAGGATTTAAGGCCTGAAAACTTTGGGGATCAAAAGTAATACCAAAAATATTCGGAATAACATTATGTACCGCAAATAAATTCAAAGAAGTTGGCATTTGTTGGTACAAGGTAAAGAAAATAACTGCTTGCAGCATTAACGCGAAAGCTACCATCATTTTTAGCACAGTACTTTTGTGTTCCCCTTTCATTAAATAAAAATAATACAGAACCGCAAACAGACTAATGCCAGAAAGTAGATTTTTAGCCAAGGCTATATGCTGCAACAAATAAGAACAAGCAAAAGCAGTTAATACAACGCCTATAACAACTAAAAGCCAATGAACAAAACTAATCCTACGCTTATCTGCTTCTGAATTAATATCAGCTACATAGTGACGTTGGACGTAATAATTGAGCAAACCCAGCAATAATCCAATACCACTTAGCAAATAGGTATAAGAATATCCATAGTGACTCGCAACAGCAGGCCCTACAGTTAAAGCCACGATACTGCCCAAATTAATAGACATATAATATAAGGTAAAACCACTGTGCAAGCGTGGATCATTTTCTTCATAACATTTGGATAACAAATTAGAGGGATTAGCTTTAAACAAGCCATTACCCACGCAAATTAAACCCAAAGCCAAAAACACGTGCTCTTTATCGGTAAAAGCCAGAGATAAATACCCACAAGATAAAACGATCAAACCTAAAATTATGGTTCGTTTAGTCCCAAGCACTCTATCCCCCAAATAACCACCAAAGACCACCAGGCCATAGACTAGGGCGGAAAAAGCACCAAAAGTAAAATAGGAGTCGTGATCGCTATAACCCAAATAACGAATAAAAAATAAAGTTAATACACCCTGAACCGTGTAATAACCGAAGCGCTCCCAAAGTTCTAATAAAAAAACCATGGTAAAGGCGCGTGGTTGATTGGGGAATAGTAGGGGCATATGAGTAAATCCTTGAAGGGTTATTATCTGAATTTAAATGAAATTTATGTTTTTTACAATTGGTAAAATTAGTGCAATGACCGATAGTAAGCTGGTTGGAACAACTCTACTTGCTAATTTCCCTATTAATCATCTATATTTCATTAAAGACCCATAAAAAACAGATTGTTATGGTTAAGAATGCGCTTTATTTAGCTGGTGGTGGTGCACGAGGTGCTTATCAAGCAGGCGTCTTGAAAGCTATTGGTCATATTTTACAAACTAAAACGCTGCCGTTTAATATGATAAGCGGCGTAAGTGTTGGTAGTATTAATGCAGCAGTCCTTGCCGAAAATGCAGATGATTTTCCTGGGGCCTTGGATAAACTAGAATCATTATGGAGTGAAATTCACTGCCAGAGAATCTATAACGCAACCAATTATGAACTTGGCAAATCGGTGGTTCGCAATTTAAGTGCTCTAGTTGTCAAAAACAATCAATCAGGACATTTACTGGATACTTCGCCACTAAGATCATTTATTGATGAAAATGTCGATTTCTCAAAAATAGAGCAAAATATTCAAAAAGGCCATTTAAATACTCTGGAAATAATCAGCAATTGCTTTGAAACGCACCAAACGGTTTCTTTTTATTCGCACACCCAGCCTCAATTTGAAGATTGGAATTATCCACGACACAGCAGTCAACGCGTCATTTTTACAACCGATCATATTTTAGCCTCCAGCGCCTTACCCTTATTTTTTCCACCTGTGTTGATTAATGGTTTTCACTATGGCGATGGCAGTATCGGTTTGGTTGCCCCTTTACGTGGTGGCATACGCTTTCAAGAAGATAAGATAATGATTTTGGGAACCCGCAAAATTCCTGAATTTATAGAGGCAGAACCACAATATGAGGAAACAATTGCTTTTGCCAATGTCTTGGGTAATATGATGAATGGCTTGTTTTTAGACAACTTAGACCGCGATATAGAAATGGTTAATCGCATGAATGAAATAGCTACTCTGGTTTCTATCTGGAAAAAACGCCGTTCACCCTGGCGGCCAATTACCACCTTACATTTACGTCCCAGTGAAGATACGGCTGAAATTGCCCAACAACATTTCACCAGCATGCCGACTTTACTACGCTATTTATTAAATATTTTGGGCGCTAAAAATCATTCAGGAGATTTATTAAGCTTTTTATTATTTGAAAAAGAATTTACCCGCG
>JBAZRP010000007.1:0-48638 GCA_041662885.1 Legionella sp. | reverse complement strand
CAGGTGTTAATTCAGCGCCTTCTTCATAATTAAGCATAAAGTTAACGGCAATACGCGCATTTTCTGGCCACTTAATAGCCGGTCCCTCTTTTCCATAACCAACAAAATCCCTTTGCACCATGATAATCCCTCATCCATTAGGTTAATCCCCAGTGTCAGCACTTCTTCAAGTACCTCGTCAAGTATAGTACAATTCTGATTTATCACCAGATTTTAGTGAGCAAAGATGGCAATTTGGTTTAAAAATTTCTCCTTAGAAGATCTTAATCATCGTGGCAAAAACACTATGGTTGAACATCTTGACATACAATTTATCGAAATTGGTGATGATTTCTTAACTGCAACCATGCCCGTTAACGAACGCTCCAAACAACCCATTGGTATTTTACACGGTGGTGCTAATGTAGTTTTAGCAGAAACTGTGGCGAGTACCGCGGCAAATGCCGTCGTGGATTTAAAGCATTATTATTGCGTTGGTCTTGAAATCAATGCCAACCATATTCGCTCAGTCAAAGAAGGCCTGGTAACGGCTATTGCCTCGCCAATTCATTTAGGTCGCAGCACCCAAGTTTGGCAAATTCATATTTATAATGAAGAGGGAAAGCAAACCTGCATCTCAAGAATGACGGCCTCAGTAATTACTCGCATTTAGTCTTGGATTTGGAGTTACATGGTTTTGTGGTACTATGTAAATTATCAAACCACAATTATAAGACAAAACCATGAGCACATTGATAAAATATTTATTCTCTGCAGCGCTAATGCTTCTTGTTTCTACGTGCCAGGCAGAAGTTTTATTGCAAGATCTTCAGGGTAAAAACATCCCTTTTTCAGAACTCAAAGGTAAATGGGTCTTAATTAACTATTGGGCAGGATGGTGTCAAACTTGTGTTAATGAAATCCCGGAATTTAATCGATTTTATAAAAGCCATAAAAATGATCCTGTAGCCTTGTTTGCCGTAAATTATGATGCTCTGCCCTTATTTGAGCAGCAAACCTTAATCAGAAAACTAAACATCAACTACCCTAACTTGATAAAAAGCCCAGCAAATGACTTAAAACTCGGCGAAATAAGCGGTGTTCCAATGACATTTATCATTAATCCAGAAGGGAAATTAGTTAAAGTTTTATACGGCGGCCAAACCGCACGCTCATTAAACAAGGCTATGACGAATGCGTAAATAGGCGCTGTTTTTGGTCCTTGCTAATTCGAATTTTTAATAACCAATCCCCTTCATCATTAATCGATTCTTCCATAACCGAGCCTAATTGATACAATTGGGCTCGTAATTTACCTTCATTCGATTTAATGACAATATTTTCAATCAAAATTGCACCATTTAATTGAGCTGCAATGGCCTCTTTAAGCAAATCAAGTCCAGCCCCGGATGCTGCAGATAGCCAAACTTTACAAGCAGCATCTACATAATCTATTTTGGGATTCCAACCTTCTTGCATATCAATTTTGTTAAATACCTGAATTATAGGAATATCTTTAACATCCAATTCATCCAACACTTTTTGTACTGCAAATACGGTTTCCCGCCATTGTGGATCGGAAACATCAATTACATGGATCAATAAATCAGCCTGCTGTGTTTCTTCTAAAGTTGCCCGAAAAGCCTCTACCAAATCATGTGGCAAATCACGAATAAATCCGACGGTATCTGCCAATATTGCGGAAGAGGCTCCTGCCAGATTAAATTTTCTCATGGTCGGATCTAAGGTTGCAAATAATTGGTTAGCCACATAGATGTGCTCACCAGTTAGGGCATTAAATAAAGTTGATTTGCCCGCATTGGTATATCCTACTAAAGAAACGGTAGGCATAGCGGCTTTTTGTCGCGCCTGACGGTTTTGATCACGGCTGCAGCGCACTTTTTCCAGGCGTTTATTAATGTACTTAATTCGAGCCCGCAAAAGGCGGCGGTCAGTTTCTAATTGTGTTTCTCCCGGGCCTCTTAAGCCTATTCCACCTTTTTGTCGCTCTAAATGGGTCCAGCCTCGAATCAAGCGGGTTGATAAATGCTGTAATTGAGCAAGTTCAACCTGTAGTTTTCCTTCAAAGGTCCGAGCTCTTTGAGCAAAAATATCCAGGATTAAACCACTACGCCCTACTACGCGGCATTCCATTAAGCGTTCTAAATTACGTTCTTGCGATGGGGAGAGTTCATGATTAACCAATACTAATTCAGCATCCAAAGACTTGACCAATTGAGCTACTTCCTCTGCCTTACCTTTGCCAAGATAGTATTTTGCTTCAGGAGTTGCACGTGTGCCTAGTACGCTGGTTAGCACCTCTGCACTTGCAGACAGAGCAAGCTCTTTAAATTCAGCTAAAGCTTTATCGGCATCGATTTCTGGTAAAGCCAATTGAACTAGTATGGCACGCTCACCACCTTGGGGACGATCAAACACTAAAAACACTCCAAAAAACACCTATGGTATTATTAATAATAGAACGTAGGTTGGGCCAAGGCCCAACCTACGTTCATAATTTCCTAAACAGCCTAGTTTGCCATATTTCCCTCTTCCTCACCAGACGCATCATCGGCAGGTATTTTAACTGCGCGCGAAGGTACTACGGTGGAAATAGCATGTTTATACACCATTTGGGTTATAGAATTTTTTAACATAAGTACGTAGGGATCAAAAGAGTCGACAATTCCGTGTAATTTAATACCATTAATTAAAAATACGGATACGGGAACTTTTTCTTTACGTAACTCGTTTAAAAACAGGTCTTGCAATAGGTGATGTTTTGACATTGCCTACTCCTTATTTTTATTGTTTTATTTAAGGCAACAAGTATCATTCAAATACTATTTCGTCATTTAGAAACAAAACTTTAGCTATTTTGACAATAAAAATAAAGAGACGAAAATACCCTAGGCTCTTTGAGATATCTCTTGCATTTTTGTCCGCGAAATACGCAATGCGCTTCCCCCTGTTTATGCCTATACTTTAAATGCTCAGAGGGAAGACATGGATTAGTCTGACAGGATGTCAACTAAAGGGACCAGTACAGGGAGGTACTTAACCGCATGGATGCGGTACTCTTTTTCCCCTTAAATATCAATATTTTCAGCTTCTAACGCATTAGTTTCAATAAACTCTCTACGTGGTTCAACATTATCACCCATTAAGGTAGTAAAGATCTCATCTGCAGCCACTGCATCTTCAATACTGACTTGTAACATACGACGCACATTAGGATCCATAGTCGTTTCCCAGAGCTGGGATGGATTCATCTCACCCAAACCTTTATAACGTTGTATGGTTTGACCTCTTTTGGCTTCTTCCATTAACCAAGCCAGAACTTGTTCGAAATTTTCAACGGCTTGCGTTTTTTCACCACGTTGGATATAGGCGCCTTCTTCTACCAAGGTAGATAACTTAGAACCCAAATCAACCATTTCTTTATAGTCTTTAGTATGGAAAAACTCTGCATTTATAGGTAAATGATGTTCCATTCCGTGCTGAATCACAGAGATTCGAGGAATAAACTGATTTGTTTCAGAGGTCGCTACTGCTGCAACAGAATAAGCTTCGGTTTTGCTTTCTACTTGCTGCAAGCTGAGATGTAATTTCATACACCAATCCTCTATTACTTCTTGTTTGCTAAAGTCTTCATTTTGCAGGACAGGTAAATAAGCGATGCGTTTTAAAATATCTGCTGGATAACGTCTTTTATATCGTTTAATGATACGTTCGACCCGTCTAAATTGCTGCACTAAAGTTTCTAATGCCACCGCTGTAATAGCTGGTGCTGATTTTGCAGGATAAAAGGCGGCACCATCAAGCGCTGTTTGTGTTAAGTAGTCAAACAAAGCTTCATCATCTTTAACATACTGCTCTTGTTTTCCACGTTTTACCTTGTATAAAGGTGGTTGCGCAATATAGATATAACCGCGCTCGATTAATTCACGCGTTTGCCTGTAAAAGAATGTTAATAATAGCGTTCGAATATGTGATCCATCCACGTCGGCGTCAGTCATGATAATAATACGATGATAACGTACTTTATCTGGATTATATTCGTCTGGGCCAATACCACAGCCTAAGGCCGTAATTAAGGTTGCCACCTCTTGAGATGCCAACATTTTGTCATAACGCGCTTTTTCGACATTTAGGATCTTACCTTTCAAAGGTAAAATTGCTTGGAATTTCCTATCGCGACCTTGTTTCGCTGAGCCACCCGCAGAATCTCCCTCTACTAAGTATAATTCTGACAAGGCAGGATCTTTTTCTTGGCAATCTGCTAATTTTCCTGGAAGTCCGGCGATATCCAGCGCACCTTTGCGACGGGTTAATTCGCGAGCACGACGCGCAGCTTCTCTTGCACGAGCAGCATCAATTATCTTCCCAACTATTGCTTTTGCACATACTGGATTTTCTAATAAATAATCATTAAATTTATCTGCAACAGAAGACTCAACGGCTGACTTCACTTCCGAAGATACTAATTTATCTTTAGTTTGTGACGAAAACTTTGGATCAGGCACTTTCACAGATAAAACAGCAGTTAAACCCTCGCGCGCATCATCCCCTGTAGGCGAAACTTTAGCTTTTTTAGCATAGCCTTCATTTTCTATATACGTATTTAACGTACGGGTTAGCGCTGCTCTAAAACCCGCCATATGCGTCCCACCATCACGCTGTGGAATATTATTAGTAAAGCAGTACAGTGTTTCATTATACGAATCATTCCATTGCATGGATAATTCAACTACGATGCCGTCTTTTTCTGCCTGCATAGAGAAAACTTGTGGGTAGATAGGCGTTTTATTTTTATTTAAATGTTCCACGAAAGCGGCAATACCACCTTCATAATGGAAGGTATCACCCCTTTGGGTTCTTTCATCAAATAAATGAATACAAACACCTGAATTTAAATACGATAATTCACGTAAACGTTTCGCTAAAATATCATAATGAAATTGAATATTAGAAAAGGTGCCCGAGCTTGGTTTAAACCAAATCTGCGTTCCAGTATTTGTAGCGTCACCCGTTTCAGCAATTGCTGCATCAGGAACACCATGACGGTAATGTTGTTCGTGTACTCTTCCATGGCGACGAATAGTTAAATGCAACTCTTCTGATAAAGCATTTACTACCGAAACACCTACTCCGTGCAGACCGCCGGAAACTTTATAAGAGTTATCATCAAACTTACCACCCGCGTGCAGTATCGTCATGATGACCTCTGCAGCTGAACGGCCTTCTTCTTTATGAATATCTACAGGAATTCCGCGGCCATCATCTTTAACAGTAATGGACTCATGAATGTGTATCGTAACAAAGATTTCTTTACAATGACCTGCTAAAGCTTCGTCAATTGAGTTATCAACAACCTCAAAAACCATGTGATGTAGACCGGTTCCATCATCGGTATCACCGATGTACATACCAGGTCTTTTACGAACTGCATCTAAACCCTTTAAGACTTTAATATTATTCGAATCATAACTGGCATCAACGCTCATCAGGGCCCTCTAGTAGCTGTATTTAGTTGCCTAATTGTAGCATGATTTATAGTGTTCTAGGTATAGCAGGAAGCAAAAATAGACGCCTGTACAGGTTGTGGTATAGACCCAACATAATTTGGCTTCCTACCACAATCATTAGGTCAATACCCTGAGGGATCCTCACCTTTTTGAACCCAATCGAAGCTCCCTTCTCCCGTTTGACGGGAGAAGGTGCCCGTAGGGCGGATGAGGGTCTAGCAAAGTGGAACTGTCGAAAATATTTTGCCACCATCTCCGCCCTTAATGCTTGATTTTTGTACTAACTAAACAACTAAAGATTCTGCCAATGTTTCACGTGGAACATTATTCAAGTTAATAATTGTAGGCTCTCTACCAAGGTGACTCGGAGAAATCTCCTGCGTAGCAGTAAAAACAAACTGGCCCTTACTCCGACTAAGATAATTAAATAAGTTCTCCTGATGGTGAAGATCCAATTCAGCAGCAAAATCATCAAATAAAAATAAGCACTCGCGTTCCAATAACTCAGCCTGGGCCAACTTTAAAGCTATTAAAATAATTTTCTGTTGTCCACGCGACAATACGTGTTTGGCTTTTATGTCATTGCTTTCAATAAGTAAATCAGCATGGTGTGCACCCAATTGAGTAAAGGTTTTTAATTTATCAGAAACAAAACTTTCTTGGAGTAATTCAAATAAATCCGTACCCAAACCCTTTTTATCCCAGCCTTTAAAATACTGAAGCGTACATTTAGTTTGGGTTAATTCACTGAGCACTTTATAAAACGTATCCTGCCATAAGACAAAATACTCATAACGACTGTGATCAAGTTGATTCGCTAAGTCATGTAATTGTTTATCCCAAGGAATGAAATTCGCGTAATTCTGATTGGTTTTCAATAATGCATTTCTTTGCTTTAGTACTTTTCTATATTCTTTCCACAAGGCCAAATAGTTATGTTTCACGTGAAACAATCCCCAGTCGAGAACCGATCTGCGTACCGAAGAGCTAGCATCAATAATCTGAAAAATATCAGAATAGAAAATTTGAGCTGGCATTGCATAAGCCAATTGACTGGTAGTAGTACACAATTGATTATTAAGTTTTATTTGAGTAGGGTGCGCCTTTGATTTTTGAATACTAACCGTACTTTCATCAAGAGCACGTGCAAAAACAGTCATATTAGTATGATTATGACTGATAATCGGGGCAATTTCGCGAGAGCGAAATGAGTGCCCACAACTTAATAAATATAAGCCTTCAAGAATGGATGTTTTGCCACTTCCATTAGGACCAATAATAAATGTAAACCTTGGATCTAAATTTAAGTGCAGAGAGTCTAGATTGCGTAAATGATGAATTTTTAGATCGCTAATAATCATATTGGAGATAACTCACAATCAGATTTTCATGGGCATTATTATATACTGATACTGTTCATTGCCTACTGATTCAATAAGGATACTGGTGTCTGTTTGCGAGAGAGAAATTTTTACCTCACCCTCATTAAAATAATTTAAAACATCAAGTAGATAACTAGCGTTGAGGCCAATTTTCAATTCGTCACCACTAGTTTGAGCCTCAAGCGTTTCTACAGCTTCTTCTTGTTCATTATTATTAGCTATTAAAGTCAATTGGTTGGCTTGAACATGAAACGTAACCGCTTTTGTTTTTTCTTGAGCCAAAATGATACTGCGAGTAAGAGCGCGCTTTAGTACGGAACAAGCAATGATTATTTGCTTGTTTGATCTCGTGGTATTACTTTCGCATAAGGAGGAAAACGAGCTTCGATTAATTTAGATAAGAAAGTAAATTGATTCGTAACAACATTAAAATGAGATTTACCAGCAGTAAGTAAAACATTTTCATCCGTACTACCTGGCAATAATCTTAATAATTCTTGAACTGCACGTTTGGGAACTAACAGTTTCCCTTGCGTTTGATTAGTACATGAATAATGGTTAACTGCCATTCTATGACCATCAGTGGCAACGGCAGTAATTCTGTTGGATTCAAACTCCAAATACAAGCCATTTAAAAAAACCCGTACATCCTGTTGTGACATTGCAAAATGGGTTGATTGTAATAGTTGAATTAGCGTCGTGCGTGGTAAATTCAATTCAACTTCATTACATTCATCATCACTTATAGGGTACTGTTCAGCCGGTAGTGTGGTTAATTTAAAGGAACTTCTACCTTGTTTAATGGTCACAACCGATTGATTACAAACGATATTCGGACTGGTATTATCATCCAGGGATCTTATAATATCTATTAATTTTTTTGCAGGTACCGTACTGCTAGCTTTAGCTGCTTCTACCTCAATTTGTGCTTCACAGGCAACTTTCGCTGAAATTTCAATTTCCAAATCTGTTGCTGTAATGGTCAAAAAAGAGGCATCTATCGTTAATAGAAAATTAGACAGGATAGCTAATGACTGTTTTTTATCCACTGCCCCAGCAACAATTTGTAAGGCGGTAAGTAACTCTTCTTTTTTAATAGATAATTGAAACACAACAAACTCCTAATCAAGAAGATAAAGTTCGCATCAGGTTTTTATAATCTTCAGCAAAATCACTATCATCCTGAATCAATTCTTTAACTTTACGACAAGCATGAATAACGGTCGTATGATCACGACCACCATAATGATCACCAATTTCAGGTAAACTGTGATTAGTTAACTCCTTACTCAAGGCCATAGCCATTTGTCTTGGTCTAGCAATGGAACGACTTCGACGTTTGGAAAGTAAGTCTGCCACTTTAACTTTATAGTATTCAGCAACCGTTTTTTGAATATTTTCAATAGTTACTAGCTTATCCTGCAAAGCTAATAAATCACGTAAAGCTTCATGAACGAACTCAATGGTTATTGGCTTTCCTGTAAAGTGAGCGTTCGCAATCACACGCCGTAGCGCACCTTCTAGCTCACGGACATTAGAACGAATACGTTTAGCAATAAAAAAGGCTACTTCATAAGGCAATTCAATATTGGATTGTTCTGCTTTACTAATTAAAATAGCAACGCGTGTTTCCAATTCAGGCGGCTCAACAGCAACCGTTAATCCCCAACCAAAACGTGACTTCAATCGTTCTTCCATTCCCTCAATTTCTTTAGGATAACGATCACTGGTCAATATAATTTGTTGTTGGCCTTCTAATAAGGCATTAAATGTATGGAAAAACTCTTCTTGAGAACGATCTTTTCCTGCAAAAAATTGAATATCATCGATAAGTAAAGCATTTAAAGAACGATAAAAACGCTTAAATTCATTAATAGAATTGGTTTGAATAGCCTTAACCATATCAGCAACGAATCGTTCAGAATGTAAATATAAAACCTTAGCGTCTGGGTTATTCTTCAAAATGGTATTGCCAATAGCATGCATTAGATGCGTTTTTCCAAGACCCACACCACCATAAATGAATAAAGGATTATAAGCATCTCCAGGTCTTTCTGCTACTTGCATCGATGCAGCCCGTGCTAATTGGTTCGAATTACCTTCAACAAAGCTTTCAAATAAGAATTTTTTATTTAGATGAGAGCTTTTATAATCAACCGCTTTTTTAGACGCAGCTTTAACCGTGTCAATAGGAGTAGATACAGTATTAACTGGAGCAGATGCAACAGGTTCAACTGCTTTAGAACCAATTTCAATAGAAACGGATTTAATTGTCTCACCACAAAACTGTTGAATTAATTCTTCAATACGTGAAAAAAAATGCCGCTTTACCCAATCAACAACAAATCGATTAGGTGCAAGCAAAACCAATCTTTGCTCATCATATAGAGCT
The DNA here is from genome assembly GCA_041662885.1 of Legionella sp. Classification (GTDB taxonomy): domain Bacteria; phylum Pseudomonadota; class Gammaproteobacteria; order Legionellales; family Legionellaceae; genus Legionella. Next base: position 39,357 of record JBAZRP010000007.1, on the reverse strand, counting down.
TGCAATGGACGCAACCATGTATTAAATTGCTGAGGCGAATACTCATCTTGTAGTATACCTAAACACTTTTGCCAAACAGCTGCCGACACAACAAACTCCTCTTTCTAAAACCTAGAATACTTATCCACAGATTCAAATAGGATAATGTAGTTTCACCTGAAGATCATCTCATTTTTTACTTTTCGTATAAGTAAGGAAGGCCATCTACTTCAATTTTGCAAGAGATACTCGACCAGTTCAGTATGGAAGGGACTTACAATACATATATTGAAAGTTACAATTGGACACTATATTTATAAACACTTTGTTTGGCAAATTACCTAATTCATCTATGGATTTTAATAAAGAAACAAGTAGTAGCATTATTAGACGCTGTTTTACTAGAGGGATAAATCAGGTATATCTTATGTGGAACCTGGATATAAAACACTGAATAACTTGAATTTTGAATATACCCACAAAAACAACACAAGCTAATTGAAGGCTTATATACAGAGTTTGTGTCAACATAACCCATTGAAAAATATATCATAATAAAAGTTAATAACAGATCTTTAAAAGCTAATAATAATAAACAAATAAATAAGTTTAATAATTTATTATAATTACTGGCTGGAATAAATCTAAAATATTACAAAAAATAACCAACTACTAAAACATGAATTATTAGCTTTTTAGAGTGTGTTGGAATTGCCAGCATCCCTTTCCACGAAAACAAGAGATATGGCAGATTAATATGCAATTTACTATTGATTAGATCTTTTGCTCCCGGTTACAAGCTACGGGACATAGGTATGTGGCATTATGAATCTAATATATAAGCTGGTATAAATCAGGTATATCTTATGTGGAAGCTGGATATAAAACACTGAATAAGTCTAACTTCGAATATACCCACAAAGACCACACAAGCTAAATGAAGAGTTGTATACAGAGTTTTGTAACTCGTAAACTATTGATAAATAATGATTTAATAGAGTTAACAACAGATTTTTAAAAGCTAATAATAATAAACAAATAAATAAGTTTAATAAATTATTATAATTACTGGCTGGAATAAATTTAAAATTTTACAAAAAATAATCAGTCACTAAATTGACATAAGCATTAAAGTTCACTATCATTGCCAACCTCATAAATTTATAAACAGGTTCATCATGAAACGCACCTTTCAACCAAGTAATTTAAAACGTAAGCGCGATCATGGATTTCGTGAGCGGATGGCAACTCGTGCAGGTCGTTTAGTTTTAAAACGCCGTCGTGCCAAAGGCCGTAAACGTTTGTCTGCCTAAGTGTTTGTTTTTAAACGAATACAACGCATATTAAATAAAGCTGAATACGATTATGTATTTAAAAAAGCACAAAAAATTGTAACCAGTGATTTTATTGTTTTGTATCGTAGTAATAATTTGGGTCATGCTCGATTAGGTCTGGCATTATCTAAGAAAATGATCGCTAAAGCACATGATAGAAATCGTGTTAAAAGATTAATACGAGAAAGTTTTCGACTAAGGCAACTTCCTGATTTAGATATAATTTTTTTAGCTAAACCAGGAGTTGCCAAACAAGACAATTCAGTTTTTTACACTAAATTGAGTAAAACATGGGACCAATTAATCGCATATTCCAACAAATAATCTGTGTACCCATACGATTGTATCAATATGTATTAAGACCCGTAATGAAACCATGCTGTCGCTATTATCCTAGTTGTTCTGAATATGCATTGAATGCAATAAACAACTACGGCATAAGCAAAGGCATATGGATGGCGAGTAAACGAATTATGCGTTGTCATCCATGGGCTGGTAGTGGCTATGATCCCGTTCCACCTAACAATGAGAAGCTTTAATGGATAAAAAACGTATATTTTTATTTACAGCGCTAGCGCTACTTGGTACAGCATTGTGGAATGCATGGATTGTAGATTACCCACCACCAGCTCCTGTTGCTACTGAAGCAATTCATGCGCAAGCAAAAACCTCTGATAATTTATTACCAGAAACTCAGACGAACAAACCTACTCAAAATCCATTAGAACAGACACATTCAGCTAATCCTGCTGCTTTAATATCGGTTAAGACTGATGTGCTGGATGTAAAAATTGATACTAATCAAGGGGATATAGTTTCTGGTTTATTATTGGCTTATCCTTTAAGCGTGGAAGAAAAAAATATTCCATTTAGCCTATTACAGAATAAACCTGATGAGCGTTATGTAGCAAATAGCTCGCTTTTTATTACACCTGATCAAAAAGTACAGTTAATTAACTTCGATTTTACTAGTGAAAATTCCAGTTATGAATTAAAACCTGATGAAAATCAATTGGTTGTAACTTTGTCGGGTAAAAATTCCGATGGATTAGAAGTACAGAAAATTTTTACCTTTACCAAAGGTAGTTATTTGATTGATGTACGTTATAAAATTACAAATACTGCAGCGAATGATTGGAAAGGCTTTATGAATACCCAGTTACTTCGCAGTTCACCTAAAGAAGATAAATCCAGTGTATTTCATATAGGTTCTTACACAGGAGCTTCTTTATCCAACCCGGGTCAAAAGCGTTTTCAAAAGGTAAGTTTTGCAGATATGGCTAAAGCTAATCTTGATCTTGATGTTACGGGTGGCTGGATAGCAATGCAGCAACATTATTTTCTAAGTGCTTGGGTGCCAGAAAGTACTAGCACTAATAAATTTTATACTCGATCACTAGATGATACGTTTACTATTGGGGCTGTTAGTAAACCTTTAACAGTTGCTCCTGGTGAAACTAAAGAAATTGGTTCTAAACTTTATGTTGGACCAGAGAATACTGCGGTTTTAAAAACTATTGCTCCTTCATTGGATTTAACGGTGGATTATGGAGTTTTATGGTTTCTTTCATCCATATTATTTTCTGTAATGAAGCTAATTTATTCTGTTATTGGTAATTGGGGCTGGTCCATTGTTTTAGTAACCGTCCTGATAAAACTAGCATTTTATAAACTGTCAGCTACTAGTTATAAATCCATGGCAGGAATGCGTAAATTACAACCTAAACTTCAAGCTTTGCGTGAGCGTTATGGTGATGATAAAGCAAAAATCAGCCAAGCCACTATGGAATTATACAAACAAGAAAAAGTAAATCCTTTAGGTGGTTGTTTGCCAATTCTTATTCAAATACCCGTATTCATTGCCTTATATTGGGTTTTATTAGAGAGTGTTGAATTAAGACAAGCGCCATTTATTTTTTGGATAAAAGATTTAGCTGCTGCAGATCCTTATCATGTTTTACCTGTATTAATGGGTATCACCATGTTAGTGCAACAAAAACTAAATCCTGCTCCACCAGATCCAATGCAAGCTAAGGTTATGATGTTTTTACCTTTGTTATTCACAGGCTTATTTTGGAATTTCCCTGCTGGCTTGGTTTTGTATTGGATAGTAAATAATACCTTATCCATTATTCAACAATGGTATATCACCCACAAATACTCAGATGATAAACCAGCTAAAAAAATGGCGGTCTCTGCGAAGTAAATGTCCCACGATCTAAATGTTCCAGATACTATTGTTGCTATAGCTACCCCTCCAGGAAGAGGAGGGGTAGGCATCATCCGTATATCTGGTGCAAATGCTTATGCTATTGCTTTAAAAATCAATGAAAACAAACCCTTAGCAGTTAAAATGGCACGTTTTTGTTCCTTCACTAATCTTGAAAATGAACTCATCGATCAAGGTTTAATGCTGTATTTTAAAGCGCCTGCTTCGTTTACCGGTGAAGATATTGTTGAAATTCAAGCTCATGGTTCTCCTGTTGTCTTAGATATGTTGGTTAAAGAGTGCATACGTGCTGGTGCGCGCCTGGCAAGACCAGGTGAATTTTCTGAAAGAGCTTTTTTAAACGATAAAATAGATTTAACCCAAGCTGAGGCCATAGCTGATTTAATTCAAGCAAGTTCGCAAACCGCAGTACGTATGGCACAACGCTCTCTTCAGGGCGAATTTTCAAATAAAATCAATCAATTAAGTGATAAAGTAGTTCATTTAAGAATGTATGTGGAAGCTGCGATTGATTTTCCAGAAGAAGAAATTGATTTTCTTAATGATGGAAAGGTTGCCAGCATGCTCGAAACTATTTTAAGTGAATTAAATTCCATTCGAACGCAAGCAAATCAAGGGGTTATTGTTCGGGAAGGTTTAGCTGTCGTTATTGCTGGTAGGCCAAATGCAGGTAAATCTACATTGATAAATAGATTGGCTGGTAAAGATATTGCGATAGTAACTGAAATTGCAGGAACCACTCGTGATGTAATGCGTGAATATATTATCCTGGATGATATTCCCTTGCACATCATTGATACTGCAGGACTGCGCGAAAGTACTGATTTGGTCGAACAAGAAGGTATTAAACGCGCTTGGCAAGAGTTGGAACGTGCCGATTGTGTATTATTAGTTGTTGATGTCAACGATGCGGATCATCATGTTGCTCTCAGCAAGGAAATTCAAAGCGCATTACCAGAAAATGTGCCCATTATTAGTGTATTTAATAAAATTGACACTCAGGCACTTGAACCTAAGGTTGAAGCAGACAGCGTTTATTTATCTGCCAAAGAAAATTTAGGCATCCCTGGTTTAATTAACCTTATTAAACAAATAGTTGGTTATCAACCCAATGAAGGACACTTTTTAGCAAGAAGACGTCATTTACAGGCTTTAGACGAAGCTAAAAACCTAATTACTACCGGCCAAGATCAATTAAAGCACCATAAAGCGGGCGAGTTACTAGCCGAAGATCTACGTCGCGCTCATCTGGCTTTATGCCAAATCACAGGTGAATTCACTTCTGACGATCTATTAGGAACTATTTTTTCTAGTTTTTGTATTGGGAAATGAATTAGTTATTTTTTTAGTTAAAAAGTAGGTTGGGTCATTGACCTATAGCAGTCAGGCTAGGGAAGTACGTCATTCAGAGGCTAGGGAAGTACGTCATCCAGAGCGAAGCGAAGGATCTTCTCTCAAGCCACATCAGTGCTAACCAAAGAGAAGATCCTTCGCTTCGCTCTGGATGACGTACCGGATGGAAACTGGGCAATCAGCCCTCAACCCAACCAAAAACTTTTTACTTATTAAATAAACACATCTCAAGAAACCATTGAGCAGAAAATCAATATAGCGCTTGCAAAATCTACAAATCCATGTTATTGTGTTAAACCTGCATATAATGTATAAAATTTGTAAGGAGTGAATATGACTTATTCAGCTCAAGTAGAAAAGTTCCGGAATGATAAAAACTCATTCTTTAATCAGCCTAAAAAATCAGAAAGTTTTGATGCTATTGACAAAGAAGTTAAAGGCATGGCCTATTCTGATATTCTGGCCAATCAAAAACTTTTTGAAGCTGAATTTAAGCATCTATTTACTGTATTACAAAAGCAAAAAAATGACAAAGACAAGCAAGTATTTTGGAATTATTGTTATTACTGCGCCTCTATTTTAGAAGCGTATCATTTAGCCTATTCAAACAAGACTAAGAATGATGATTATAATTATACAGAAATAAAAGAACAAATTAAAAATCGGCTAAATAAACCTAAAGTACAAGCTGATAGTACTGCAAAAGAAAAAGCGGCCAAAGAAAAAGAGGCTCTTGAAGAAAAAAGTTTTATTCAAACTTTATATGCTAAGTTTCTAAAAGGAATTAAAGATTTATTCGATATCCCTTTTCATGTAGTTACACTTCGTAAAGAAATTGGCTTTATCAATTTATGCAGGATTTATTGGGTATTTACGCGCCTGACTTTAACTCAAGCTTTAACTGTTGCAAGTGATTTTAATTTAATTACTAAATTAGATGAGTTCTTAGGTACACATACTGACGTAAATAAAATTATCACAGCACTACAAGCCCCTACTAAGGTCCTTAATTTCTTCAGTGTTGGATTATTTATGGGTCGTTTTTTATTAGATGCTGCAATGTTATTAAAACATACCTGTTTCCCATCTGATTTGGAAGCAGCCATAGATCCAATAACTCGCCAGCAAGATTTATCTAAAGCAAGTACCTGGACTCAAAGATTACAATTCGAATGGGAAAAAAGACATTGGGGGTTTGCAAACGATATTGCATGGGCTGCGGTGAACTTTTTAACTAATTTTAATCAGGTAGCGCATGTAGCAGCATCAGCATCAGGTTTTTTAATCGCTGGTTTTTTAACATTCGATATCGCAATGCTGGTTTATAAAATTCATTTGGAAGAACGAGTATATTTGAATAAAAAAGCCCAATATTTACAAGATATTGAAGACTATAAAAAAGCGAATAATCATCTATTTGTAGAAATGACTCGTTTGCAATTGGTAGAGTTAGAGCGAGACTGGAAAGTGACGCAGTCTACTTTATATTTTGTGGCTGCTGCAGCAATAATATTAGCCGCAGGATTTTCCGCTACATTAATAGCTGCTTCCCCAGTTGTAGTGCTTGCCATGTATTTAGTTTCTTTAATTGGTGTAGCTATGTTTCTTTCTTATCCGAAATACGCAACATACAAAGCAAAGAGCTTGCTGTTAGAGGAGTTGGAGCTGGCTAATAAAGACACAGGTTTGGTTAGAAAAGAATTTGAGATAGCGCGTAGGGAATTTTTCTTTACTATGGTAAAAAATACTATAGTGCCTTTAGTTTTAGTAAGTACCTTTGCTATCTGCTGGCCAGCAGCATTAGTATTAACCACCTTGTATTTAGGTTATGAGTTTTACCATGCTTATCAACAATACCAAGCTGGCAAGGAAGCAAAGAATCTTGCTTTGCCTCCTGTTGAGTTTGAACCAACAGCTGATTTAGTGATGGCTTAAAGTTCAGGATACATAGCTTTTATTGCAGCGATATCTTTGTCACTTAATTGATTTCGCTGCCCTATTTCAATACCCTGTTGTAAGGGAATAATAGTCGCTAATCCATTTTTAGAAAAAGAATAAGGTCCATAATGCATTATGGATTGATAATCGTATTCGCCAAAATCTTTACCATCACTTAATTGTTGTAAAAAATTGTATTTATACTCTTCCTCAATATTTTCCCAGACTATACGTACGTATGAATTTCTATCCGCACGTGATTGTTCGTGCCACATTCCTAAAGCATGACCAATTTCATGTACGGTATTCATAGTAGTACATCGTGGCGCCAGATTAATTATTTGCTCCCCGCCTTGTCGCCCAACAAAAGACGAACAAGTAGTACCTTCAGCAGGAATGAAATAAATATAATCTTGGTATTTATCATGGTTTTTAGAGTTGAGCTCAACAAATTCCAAATTAGAATGTTGCTGCCAATGATCCATTGCTTGCAAGATTGCCAATTTGTTAGCAAATGGTAATTCCTCGTCTAAAACATAAGGGATAACTCCATGTGGCCAGCGAGTACCACTTATTTTTCGGGTAATAACCGCACCTTGTTTATTGATTTCATTCATGCTTGCTAAAATTATATCGCCCTCAACAACAGCATATTGATTTATTTTTTCATAGGTTAAAGTTTTATTGCCAAGTACTGGATCAGCAATATGTGCAGTACCTAATTGCGCAGCATGTAATTGAGCAATAAATAATGAAGTGAAGAGCAAAGTACATTTTTTCATAGTATCTCCTTATTTTTTTAATTCTAAAGCCATTTGATATAAATCATTTTTATTTGTAGTTGATAATTTACAAGCGATAGTTACTGCTTGTTTTAAAGGCATCGCCTCCAATAATACCTGTAATAATTCTTCATCCGGTTTTTTATCTGCGACCTTAGTGCGAGGGGGAATGATGAGAACAAACTCACCTTTAATGTGCTGCGAACTTTCAGCTAACCAATTTTGCACCTCACGAACAGTTCCAGAAATAAAACGCTCATATGTTTTAGTTAGTTCTTTGGCTAAAACCATGGAGCTTTCAGGACCATAAATAGCACTAATATCATTGATGCAATCAAGAATTCTATGCGTAGACTCATAAAAGACTACCGTTTGAGTCTGTGTGCTTAAAGATTGTAGTTTCGCAACTCGTGCTGGTTGTTTTGCCGGCAAAAAACCTTGGAAAGTAAAACTATCACAGGCAATACCCGCAGCGGATAAAGCAGCAATTAAGGCACAAGCGCCAGGAATAGGAATTACGTCAATGTTTTTTTGACGCGCGAGCACAACTAAAGGATAGCCCGGATCACTAATTAAGGGAGTGCCCGCATCACTGATTAAAGCTGCTGATTTACCAGCAAGTAATTCTTCAATAATAAGGTCGCTTTTTTCACTTTCATTATGGGCATGAAAAGATCTTAAAGTATTTTTAATTCCTAAAGCATTCAATAATTGCATGGAATGACGCGTATCTTCGGCTAAAATAAAATCAACACTTTTTAAAATGTTAATAGCTCTGAGACTAATGTCTTCAAGGTTTCCAATGGGAGTTGCAACAATATAGAGTGTGCTGCCTGTTGCTTGCGAGTTAGTCATGGTTTATCCTTTTGCGATAGTGCTTATTAGGCGATTAACATGTCATTAAAATTATATAAATTTGTAATTGTATTAGTCAGTTTTGTATTATGTCAGTGTACTACGGCTGTTAATTCCTCAGAATCTATGCCAGCGCCTGCGTCAACTCCTAAAAAAGTGGCAAATCCCTATTCTTTACCCTCTGCTGAATACCTTACCCGAGCTAAAACCCAAGAAGGTATAGAACAACAAAACTCACTTTTGTTAGCTGCTGGGCGACTCATTAATGATGGTCAATGGCGCCAAGGTTTAGCCATATTAGCACAAACACATGATTTAACTTCAAGTCAAAAAAACGAAAAATATTTATTACAGGCGCAAGTAGATGTAATGCGGGATAGACCAAAAGAAGCCTTGACGGAATTAGCCTTAATCAAAGATCGGGAAAGCTTGTCACATTATTATCAAATTCAATTTCATGAATTATTAGCGCAATCTTATCGTAATCAGGGGAAGCATCAGGAATCGATAGCAGAACGCATTAAACTAGAACATGTCTTGCAAGATGAAGACAGTAAAATGAATAATAGAAAGGTACTTTGGTTAACTTTAACCAATCTTCCTCAAGCAGAATTGAATACTTTAGCTGCTGAAACTACAAACAAAGAATTACAAGGCTGGTTGCAATTGACAGTAATTTCTCGAAAATACCGCGATAACTCAAAATCATTATTAGCTGCCTTAGATCAATGGCAAACACAGTACAGTAATCATCCTGCTAATCAGATTTTGCCAACGCCTTTAGACAGTATTGCCAATAAAATGCTAAACCAACCAAAAAAAATCGCCCTTTTACTGCCTTTAACTGGTAGTCTATCCGGCCCTGGTTCTGCAATTCGCGAAGGATTCATGGCGGCATATAAAGCAAATAATTCGCAAGATACAATAAAAATTAAAACTTATGATACCGATAAATCAGATATAGCCAGTATTTATCAACAAGCTATTACTGACGGAGCAGAATATATTGTTGGACCTTTAACTAAAAATCAAGTTGCCACTGTAGCTGCTATGGATCATCCCGTACCAACTTTATTATTGAATGATTCTAGCGCTAATCCTCAAGATAACTCCTATTCATTTGGTTTATCACCTAGCAATGAAGCAGCTCAAGTTGCTCTTAAAGCACGCAGTAAAGGTTATAGCAGAGCTTTGGTTATAGCGCCTAAAAATGACTGGGGTGCTGAGGTGACTAAGGCTTTTGCTGATCAATGGCAAGCAAAAGGCGGTCGCGTAGTGGATACTTTTTCTTACGCAGCTAATGAAGATATGAATAAGGCAATGCGTACTTTTTTACATATCACGGGAAGTGAGGACAGAGAAAAAAAATTAAAAGAATTACTCGGTCAAAAGATTCAAGCCTCCATTAATCGTCGACAAGATTTTGATATGGTGTTTTTATTAGCGTATCCTTCGAAAGGCAGACAGATTATGCCTTTATTAAAATATTATTATGCCGGAGATGTGCCTGTCTTTGCCACGTCAAGTATTTATGGCGGTAGTGCTAATGCATTAAAAGATAAAGATTTGGATGGCGTATTTTTCTGTGATATGCCTTGGGTATTTGCACATCAAGTAGGATCGAAAAATTGGCCGGAACAATTTAATAGCTATAATCGGCTTTATGCTTTAGGTATGGATAGTTATGCCTTGGCAATGCAATTAAATCAATTAATGGTTTTCCCGGCAGATGGATCCGCCACTACTAACGGTGTTTTGTATTTAAAACCGTCACAACAAGTAGCTCGAGTTCTTGAGTGGGGTCAATTTAGACAAGGATTAGCACATTCCTTAGGGGATACGGTTTAATGCATTTAGAAGTTGGACGTAATGCTGAAGAACAAGCTTTGGCTTATCTTGCTAAACATGGACTAAAATTAGTTCAACGCAATTATTACTGCCGCATGGGCGAAGTGGATTTAATTATGCGTGATGGTGACTACCTCGTATTTATTGAAGTACGATCACGATCGAATCAATACTACGGTGATGGTGCAGTAAGTATTACTCGTAGTAAACAACAAAAAATTATGAAAACTGCCTTGCATTATGTTCAATCACATCGATTGCAGGATAAAGTTCCATTACGCTTTGATGTACTTAGTGTTGATGGTGCAACTGGCGGTCTTAACTGGATTAAAAATGCTTTTGGAGCAGATTATTAAAACAAGGTTTACAGTATGATACAAATGGAAGAACGAGTCCGGCATCTTTTTGGGCTTAATATAGAAACAAAAATCGCAGTTGCTGATACTTTATCAGATGAAATAGCAAGGGCCGCTCAACGCTTGGTTAATTGTTTGCTCGGTGAAGGTAAAATTCTTGTTGGAGGTAATGGTGGATCCAGTGCTAATTGCATGCATTTTGCAAGTTCCATGTTGCATTTATTTGAGGTAGAACGGCCTTCTTTACCGGTTATAAATCTTTGTAGTGATGCCACAAGCTTAAGTTCTTTTGCGAATGAAAATCACTACGGGCAAATATTTTCCAGACAAATTCAAGCCTTAGGCCAAGAAAAAGACGTCTTATTGCTTTTAACAACTTCGGGCAATTCTGATAGTATGTTACAAGCTTTGCAGGCGGCAAATGATAGAGGAATGGATACTATTGCCTTAAGTGGTAGAGACGGTGGTGTCTTGGCAAATCATTTGGGCCCTGAGGATATAGAGTTGCGCGTGCCCTCAGATAATACTGCGCGTATTAGAGAATTGCATCTGTTCATTTTGCACTGTTTTTGTGATTTAATCGATCATTCTTTATTTGGACAAGTTTTAGGATCTAACAATGAATATTCCGACTAAGTTTAATGTTCCAGGTACTGAACGTAAGGCTCAACCTACGTTCGGGATAGTATTGGTCATGGGCACTCTATTAATCAGCACCTTATTAACAGGTTGCGTCGCTGCTGTAGTTGCTGCTGCAGGAATGGTCTACGACCGACGCAGTGTGACAACTATTGAAGCTGATGCACGGATATTTCATGTAGTACATAAAGGCATAGTGACTGATCCTCATTTTAGAAACTCATCAATTTCAGTAACCAGTTTTAATCGAGTAGTGTTATTGGTTGGGCAAACTCCCAATCCTTCAAATAAAGCTCTAGCCGAAAAAATTGCCCATAGTGCGCCTGGCGTATACCGAGTATATGATGAAATTGCTGTTTCTCATCCTCTTCCTGTCTCGCAACACCCTAAAGACAGTTGGATTACCAGTCAAATCAGAAGTGCGATGTTAACTAAAAAAGGTTTAGAGTCAGGATCTATTCGTATTGTAACTGAAAATGAAGTAGTCTATTTAATGGGTATAGTCACCGCTGATCAAGCTGTTTTGGCAGTTGATGTCGCCAGAAGAGTGCCCGGGGTGAAAAAAGTCGTGAAAATTTTCCAATACATACGTTAGGCATATGAAACAAGGACGTTTGGTTTTATTAATTATAGCCTCATCACTTCTATCTGCTTGCGTGGGCGGCATATGGACTGGTGCCAATATTGTTTATGATCGACACAGCGTTTATAAAAAAATAAATAACTATCATTTGTTTATTCGTGTTACCAATGCCTTATATCCCGATAATGCACTTAAAGCGCCAGGTTGCTATTTGGATGTTACAGTGTTTAACGGTGATGTTTTAGTTGTTGGTCATCTTCCAACTCCCGAACTTATGCAGTTGGAGCGTCAGCGCATCAGCTTGGTAAGAGGTCAGCGACGTTTGTATAACGAAGTTACTCAAAGTGATGAGTTATCAAGTAATGTTCAGGATGGTTGGATTACCGCTAAAATTCGCAGTTATATTTTTTCAAATGATTCAATTGATCCCAATAGTATTAAAATCCTAACTTCTGATGGGATTGTCTATTTAATGGGTGAAGTAAAGCCGGATCAAGGGCAACAAATAATACAGATTGCAAGAACAGTAAGCGGAGTTCGAAAAGTGGTAACTTTAATGCGGTATTATACGTACCAGTCAAAAAAGACCATACCTGATAAAAACTAAGTGAATCTTAAAAATGTGGCCTGATAAACAGGCCATCTCGTGTTACTCCAATCCAGGAAAGTGGCTAACCTGGTAGGATACTATATACTTTATCAATGGATTCTCCCTTTATCCAGTCGTTTTCGCATTTTTCTTAATTTAAATTTACGTATTAATCCGGTCGAACCGTTCATGCCCAGTTCCTGATCAAGTCCATTAGATGGAGTACAGGGATGGGTCCTGCAATGGAGACGGTAGGGTATGTGATTTTTATTGTGCTTATGGGAAGGCTGTTCGCCGTAGCGGTGTAACATTTTTTCTCGCATACTTGCTGCAGTATGTTGAATTTTATCAGACATAATCACTCCTTTTGCGAGTTTGAACCAAAAGCGCTCAAAACGTAATATTTTGATCCCTTCGATGTAATTATAGACTGCTAAAATGGCTCTTGCCATTGCTTAATGAAATTTATTCCATTATAATTCGCGCGGATAATTAAGGTGAATATGTGAATCAACAGCTTAGTAAACGCAAAATCGTGCGCTTATGGCTGATACAATTGGCTGTAACGTTAGTTCTGTCCGTATTTTGCATGCTTAAGTACACGGTAAATGCAGGCCTTTCCGCCTTGCTTGGAGGCTTAGTGTATATAATTCCTAATGCCTATTTTGCCAGTAAGCTGTTTAAACATCAGGGAGCCCGAGCCGCAAAGCAGATAGTTTCTAGCTTTTATAAAGGTGAGGCGCTAAAGATAGTACTATCCATATTCCTATTTACTGCAGTATTTGTATTGTTCAGGATTACGCCACTTGCATTTTTTATATCGTATATTACGGTACTTATGACGCATTGGCTTGCTCCTTTAATTATTGTTAATAAACTGAATGGGCCACAAAGTGACTGAAATGGTATCAAGCACAGAATATATTAAACATCATTTAACGTATTTAACTTATAATGTTAAAGACATGAAATTAGGTTCCGGTGGTGGATTTTGGACCCTTAATCTGGATACCATACTTTTTTCAGTAGGTATGGGCTGTATCGTTGCCTTTTTGATGTATTTCGGAGCCCGTAGGGTTACCACTGGCGTGCCAGGCAAATTACAAAATTTTGCTGAACTCATGCTGCAATTTGCTGACAATCAAGTAAAAGATTGTTTTCACGGCAAAAATGATTTAATAGGACCTCTAGCCCTAACCATATTCCTCTGGGTTTTCTTGATGAACTTCATGGATATAGTTCCTGTTGACATATTACCGTTGATGGCACAGATGGGCGGAGTGCATAATTTAAAAGTTGTTCCTACGAATGACTTAAATATGACTTTTGGTCTTTCTATCTCTGTGTTTTTACTCATTCTTTTTTACAGTATTAAAATTAAAGGCACAAAAGGGTTCGTTAAAGAATTAACTTTACAGCCATTTAATCACGTTTTATTTATACCGTTTAACTTATTATTAGAGCTGGTTGGTCTTATTGCGAAACCAATCTCACTGGCATTACGACTATTTGGTAATTTATATGCTGGCGAATTAATCTTTATTTTGATAGCCTTACTAACCTTAAATGCTACAACCGAATCACTATTAGGAACTGTAACTCTGGGAGCGGCGCAGTTTGTACTGTCTCTAGCCTGGTCTATTTTTCATATTTTAGTGATAACTCTGCAAGCATTTATTTTTATGGTGCTGACTATAGTCTATCTTAGTCTCGCACATGAAGAGCATTAAACGTTTTATTTTTCATCATCCATTGTAAAGGGGATAAATATGCAAGCTGCTAGTTTGATAGCACAAGTTCAAAGTATGACCGTTATTGCGGTTGCGTTGTTAATTGGTTTGGGTGCTTTAGGTACTGCAATCGGTTTCGGTTTGTTGGGCGGTAAGTTTTTAGAAGGCTCAGCACGTCAACCTGAAATGGTTCCTATGTTACAAGTAAAAATGTTCATCGTTGCTGGTCTATTAGACGCCGTAACTATGATTGGTGTTGGTATAGCATTGTTCTTCACTTTTGCTAACCCATTCCTAAGTAATTTGGGTTCTTGATAACACAGATATGGGGCGAAAAGCCCCCTAATTGTTACAGGAGAAAATATTTTGGATATTAATCTAACACTTGTAGTACAAATGCTGGTTTTTGCAGCCTTTGTTCTATTTACTATGAAATTAGTTTGGCCACCTTTAGCGAAAGCTTTGGAAGAACGTCAGGATAAAATTGCTGATGGTTTATCTGCTGCTGAACGCGGTCGTAAAGAATTGGAATTAGCACAACATCGAATTAAAAATGAATTCAAAGAAGCTAAGGCTCAATCATTGGAAATCGTTGAAAAAGCTACCAAGCGTGCTTCACAAATAATTGAAGAAGCTAAAGAAGCTGCAAAACATGAAACACAAGTGCAACTTAAGATTGCTCAGGAACAAATCGCGCAGCAAGTAAATCAAGCTAAAGAAGAGTTGCGTAAACAAGTTGGTACTTTAGTAGTATCAGGTGCTGAAAAAATTCTGATGCGTGAAGTTGATGCCAAAGCGAATAGCGCTTTGTTGGATAATTTGATTAAAGAGATTTAATTATGTCTGATAGTACAACCGTAGCCAGACCCTATGCTAAAGCATTGTTTGAACATGCTTTAGCTACAAAAAAGTTATCTGAGTGGTCAGGATATCTATCTAATCTTGCTCAGGCAGTTTCCCTTCCTGAAGCAAAATACTTTTTAGAAAATCCAGCCGTTACCACAGAACAACAGATAGAGCTTTTAAGCTCCGTGCATGCTGCTAAAACAAAAGTAGATGAGCACCTGGTGCATCTGATTACGCTTTTAGCTGAAAATAAAAGATTAATGGTTTTACCAGCAATACAGGTAATTTTTGACATCCTTAAATCGGAACAAGAAAAGACTTTAATTGCAGATGTAATTACTTTTTCCAAGTTATCAGATGAGCAAGAAAAAACGCTAACGGAATCTTTAAGCAAAAGATTGCAACGTACCGTTTCATTAAAAATTACTGTAGACCCTTCAGTGCTTGGTGGCGCTTTAGTACAAGCAGGCGATTTAGTTATCGATGGCACAGTTCGAGGAAAGTTAAACAAGCTTAAAACCGAAATGGCCGCTTAATTTAGAGGATAGTTTTCATGTCAGATCAAGTAGCATTAAATCCTTCTGAAATCAGTGAATTAATCAGAAAGAAAATAGAAAAATTTGAAGTAGTCTCCGAAGCGCGCAATGAAGGTACTATTGTTAGTTTGAAAGACGGTATCGTTCGTATGCATGGCCTTGATGACGTAATGGCTGCGGAAATGGTTGAATTCGAAGGCGGCATTTACGGATTAGCTTTAAACTTGGAGCGCGATTCAGTTGGTGCGGTAATCCTCGGCGATTCATCCGGTTTAGCAGAAGGTCAAAAAGGAAAATGTACTGGACGTATTCTAGAAGTACCGGTTGGTCCTGAACTTTTAGGTCGTGTAGTTGATGCTTTAGGTAATCCTATTGATGGCAAAGGCCCAATAAAAACCACTGAAAAATCACCAATTGAAAAAGTAGCACCTGGTGTAATTGCACGTAAATCAGTAGATGAACCAGTTCAAACTGGATTAAAAGCTATTGATGCGATGATTCCTGTCGGTCGTGGTCAGCGTGAGCTTATCATTGGTGACCGCCAAACAGGTAAAACAGCGATTGCTATTGATGCTATCATCAACCAAAAAGGTACTGGTGTTAAGTGTGTCTACGTTGCTATCGGCCAGAAAGCTTCTTCTGTATCAGCTATAGTACGTAAGTTGGAAGAGCACGGTGCTATGGAACATACCATAGTAGTTGTTGCTGGTGCTTCTGACTCTGCTGCCATGCAATTCATTGCTCCTTATTCTGGTTGTACCATGGGTGAATACTTCATGGAACGTGGTGAAGATGCATTGATTGTTTATGATGACTTAACCAAACAAGCATGGGCTTATCGACAAATTTCCTTATTACTTCGTCGTCCACCAGGTCGTGAAGCATATCCTGGCGATATTTTCTATTTGCATTCGCGTTTATTAGAAAGAGCTGCGCGTATCAATGCTGAAGAAGTTGAAAAACTTACTAAAGGTGCAGTAAAAGGTAAAACAGGTTCACTAACCGCTTTACCAATTATTGAAACCCAAGCCGGTGACGTTTCTGCTTTCGTACCAACGAACGTAATTTCGATTACAGACGGTCAGATTTTCCTTGATGGTGACTTATTCAACTCAGGGGTTCGGCCTGCGATTAACTCAGGTTTGTCAGTTTCGCGTGTGGGTGGTGCGGCACAGACGAAAATTATGAAAAAGCTTGGTGGCGGAACGCGTCTTGCTTTAGCGCAATTTCGTGAACTAGAAGCCTTCTCTCAATTTGCATCTGATCTGGATGATGCTACACGTAAACAATTAGAACGTGGCCAACGTATTACTGAATTGATGAAACAAAAACAATATTCACCTTTATCAGTAGCGGAAATGGGTATTTCTTTATACGTAGTTGAAAAAGGTTATTTAGATGATGTTCCGGTTAATGAAGTTACCGCTTTTGAAGCAGCACTTCATGATTACTTCCGTAGATCTCATGCTAGCTTGTTACACGAAATCAATGAATCTGGCGCTTATGATAATGAAATTGAAGCCAAGATTAAAAAAGGCATTGAAGATTTTAAACGAACCGGTAGTTGGTAATATCTAATTAAAGGTAATAAACGATATGGCTGGAGCAAAAGAAATCCGCACAAAGATTGCGAGTATTAATAAAACTCGCAAGATTACTCGAGCGATGGAAATGGTAGCAGCAAGTAAGATGCGTAAAACGCAGGAAAGAATGCGCGCATCTAAACCTTATGCTAGCAAAATTTATGACGTAGTAAAGCATGTTGCTCGCTCAAATTCCGAGTACCGACATCCTTTCATGAATGAACACGAAGTGAAACGAATCGGTGTGATTGTTGTTACTTCAGATAGAGGTTTATGCGGTGGTCTTAATGCTAATTTGTTCCGTGAATGCATTAAAACAAGTCGTGCATGGAAGGAACAAGGCAAAGAAGTTGATTTTGCAGTCATCGGTCGTAAAGGCGAAGCCTTTTTTAAACGAGTTGGTGGAACCATACTTGCTGCCGTTGATCAACTAGGTGATAAACCAGGCATTAATGATTTAATCGGTATCGTTAAAATCATGCTAGATGCTTATTACAATAAAACCATTGATGCGCTTTACATAGTTTATAACGAATTTGTTAATACCATGACTCAAAAGCCGGTGGTGGAACAATTGTTACCATTACCGAAATCAGAGGCAGATAGCGAAAAGCTGGGGCATCACTGGGATTATATTTATGAACCAGATGCCAAGGAATTACTGGACGAGCTCCTAGAGCGTTATATTGAATTGCAAGTGTATCAAGCAGTAGTCGAAAACATTGCTTGTGAACAAGCTGCAAAAATGATTGCGATGAAAAGTGCAACAGATAATGCAGGCGATTTGATCAAAGAATTTCAATTGGCGTATAACAAAGCCCGACAAGCTGCAATTACTCAAGAATTAGCAGAAATTGTCGGTGGTGCAGCCGCTTTATAAGAGGGTAAAAAATGAGCTTAGGAACTGTAGTAGAAGTAATTGGTGCGGTGGTGGACGTAGAGTTTCCACGTGATGCTGTTCCCAAAATCAATGATGCATTAAAACTTGTTGACCAAGATTTAGTATTTGAAGTGCAGCAACAATTAGGTGATGGTGTCGTGCGCACCATTGCGATGGGAACTACCGAAGGTTTAAAGCGCGGTCTTAAAGCGCAAAATACAGGTCATCCGATACAAGTTCCTGTTGGTAAAAAGACTTTAGGTCGCATTATGGATGTTTTAGGACGTCCTATCGATGATGAAGGTCCGATTGGTTCTGAAGAACATTGGTCCATTCACCGTAAGCCGCCAAGTTATGAAGATCAAGCAAGTAGTCAAGAATTACTTGAGACAGGTATTAAAGTTATTGACTTACTTTGTCCTTTTGCCAAAGGTGGTAAAGTGGGACTATTCGGCGGTGCCGGCGTAGGTAAAACAGTAAATATGATGGAGTTGATTCGTAACATTGCTATCGAACACAGTGGTTATTCAGTGTTTGCTGGTGTGGGCGAGCGTACTCGTGAAGGTAATGACTTCTATCATGAAATGAAAGACTCTAAAGTATTGGATAAAGTATCTCTAGTATACGGTCAGATGAATGAGCCACCAGGTAACCGTTTACGTGTTGCTTTAACTGGTTTAACAATGGCTGAAAAATTCCGTGATGAAGGTCGAGATGTATTATTATTTATCGATAATATTTATCGTTATACCTTAGCTGGGGTAGAGGTATCAGCGCTCTTGGGTCGTATGCCTTCTGCGGTAGGTTATCAGCCAACATTAGCTGAAGAAATGGGTATGTTGCAAGAACGTATTACTTCAACCAAAACTGGTTCGATTACTTCTATTCAAGCAGTATACGTACCAGCGGACGACTTAACCGACCCATCTCCTGCAACTACCTTTGCTCACTTAGATGCAACAGTAGTATTGTCACGACAAATTGCAGAGCTTGGAATTTATCCAGCGGTGGATCCATTGGATTCTACTTCACGTCAATTAGATCCTTTAGTAGTTGGCCAAGATCACTACGATACAGCGCGTCGCGTACAGCAAACCTTACAACGTTATAAAGAATTAAAAGATATTATTGCAATCTTGGGTATGGATGAGTTATCAGAAGAAGACAAACGTGTGGTTACGCGTGCACGTAAAATTCAAAGATTCTTATCACAACCTTTCTTCGTAGCGGAAGTATTCACCGGTTCTCCAGGAAAATACGTATCTTTAAAAGATACTATTGCTGGTTTCCAAGGTATTTTAGCTGGTGAATATGATGATCTGCCTGAGCAAGCATTTTATATGGTTGGCAGCATCGAAGAAGCTGTTGCAAAAGCGAAAACTTTATAAGGTATGTAGATATGACTAGAACTACCCACTTGGATATAGTTAGTGCTGAAAGCCAAATTTTTTCTGGTTTGGTGGAGTTGGTAGTAGCTACCGGAGAACTTGGAGAAATAGGTATTACAGCAGGTCATGCTCCTTTACTTACTTCTCTAAGACCTGGCGAAGTTCGTTTGACCTTACCCGGTGGTGAGGAAGAAGTTTTTTACGTACAAGGCGGTATGCTTGAAGTACAACCTCATTGCGTTAGTGTTTTGGCCGATGTGGTGCAAAGAGCCGATCACCTTGATGAAGAAGCAGCCTTAACTGCCAAAGCTCATGCCGAAGCTGCAATTGCCAGTAAAGGCGACGTGGATTATGCTGCTGCCGCTGCAGAATTAGCAAGAGCAGTTGCGCAACTTCGTGCTATTAGAAAATTAAGAAACAAAAAGTAGGTTGTGCCTCGGTCCATAGCCGTCAGGCTAAAAATGTCGTCCCCGCGTAGGCGGGGATCCCTCCATAAAACGGCATAATACCCTAATAGAAATGGATCCCCGCCTGCGCGAGGACGACACTATTAGATATTATTTAGTTCAAAAATTCTTTAGCCTGATGGCTATGGGTCGAGGCCCACCAATTGTGGCATTTACCTACCGTTCACGATCACTACAATACAAAATGCGTTCAATCCCACAATTATTAGGTCAATCAGCTAAGCTACATTTTGAAACGCACTCAATTTAATACACAAGGTTATCCACTGCAAATTTTGTACAATCCAATTACGCCTAAAAAAATAATCATTTAAATTCAATCGGTTACAAAACCACTACTTCCCTGCCTCAAAAAGAGCTCTTTTTTATTCACATATCACAGCCTGCATATATTTCTAACATCATGAATAATCTGTTAAAATACCTTTGCCAAATCCCACTCTTTTGCTCTACGATGAACTAATGGTGAAAACACAAGTGAATAAAAAAACGATGAAATTAGCAACCGAAACAAAATCCCTAACCGAGTTTACTGAAAAAGCATATTTGGATTATTCCATGTACGTAATTTTGGATAGAGCCTTGCCCAATATTGCTGACGGTTTAAAGCCAGTACAAAGACGTATTGTTTATGCGATGTCGGAATTAGGCTTAAAGGCCACCGCCAAACATAAAAAATCTGCACGTACAGTCGGGGATGTATTAGGTAAATTTCATCCACATGGTGATAGTGCTTGTTACGAAGCTATGGTTTTAATGGCGCAACCCTTTTCTTATCGTTACCCTTTTGTGGATGGTCAAGGTAACTGGGGTTCACCCGATGACCCAAAATCTTTTGCAGCAATGCGATATACCGAAGCACGCTTGTCTGCATATGCAGATGTCTTGCTTGGTGAATTACTGCAAGGCACTGTTGATTGGGTAGATAATTTTGATGGTACCTTACAAGAACCAGCCTTACTGCCTGCACGCCTGCCCAATATTTTATTAAACGGCGCGACAGGGATTGCAGTAGGAATGGCATCGGATATTTTACCGCATAATCTAACAGAAGTTGCAAATGCCTGTGTACACATATTAGATAATCCAAAAGCTGATTTACCTGCACTCATGCAATTTATTAAAGGCCCCGATTTTCCAACAGATGCCGAAATTATTACGCCACCAGAAGCGATTGCAGCTATGTATGAAACTGGGAATGGCTCAGTAAAAATGCGCGCTGTTTATGAGCAAGAAAAACAAAACATAGTAATTACCGCTTTGCCCTACCAAGTATCAGGCGCTAAAGTGATTGAACAAATCGCATTACAAATGCAGCAAAAAAAATTACCCATGGTAGAGGATTTGCGTGATGAGTCCGACCACGAACATCCTACCCGTTTAGTAATTATTCCCAGATCCAACCGAGTTGATGCCGAAGGTTTAATGTCGCATTTATTTGCAACGACCGATTTAGAACGGTCCTACCGCGTTAACTTTAATATGATAGGTTTGGATGGCAAACCGCGCGTTAAAAACTTAGTAACTATTTTGAATGAATGGTTAGTGTATCGTTTAGCTACCGTACAAAAGCGTTTAAATTACCGCTTGGAAAAAGTTTTAGAACGCATACATGTTTTAGAAGGTTTATTAATAGCTTATTTAAATATTGATGAGGTAATAGCAATAATTCGTGAACACGACAATCCCAAACAAGGATTAATGGCACGTTTCAAAAT
The DNA here is from genome assembly GCA_041662885.1 of Legionella sp. Lineage (GTDB taxonomy): Bacteria > Pseudomonadota > Gammaproteobacteria > Legionellales > Legionellaceae > Legionella. The sequence goes on along the minus strand of JBAZRP010000007.1, from coordinate 17,723 downwards.
AAGTGAGCGTCAGGCCGAAGCAATTTTAGAAATGAAATTACGTCATTTAGCTAAGCTGGAAGAAGTTAAGTTACAAGCTGAACTAGATGAACTTAGTGCTGAACGAGACAATTTGGAAGCTATTTTAGCTAGCGAGAAAAAACTAAAGAATTTAGTAAAAAAAGAGATTATCCAAGATCGCGATCAATTTGGTGATCTAAGACGTTCCCCAATTATTATCCGAGAAGAGTCGCAAGCTTTAAAGGAAGAAGATATTTTACCTAATGAGCCAATAACAGTAGTGTTATCCAAAAATGGTTGGGTGCGCGCTGCTAAAGGGCATGAGATAGATGGCAAAGAATTAGGTTATAAAGCGGGTGATGAATTTAAAGCGCAAGCATCTGCGCGCAGTAATCAGCAGGTTTTATTTTTTGACAGCGAAGGTAAGGTTTACTCTTTACCAGGGCATGTGCTCCCTTCTGCTCGAGGCCAAGGTGAGCCCTTAACCGGTAAATTAAATCCCGCTGAAAAAATGCTGTTTGAAGCCGTTACAAGCGGTGATCCAGAGCAAAAAGTACTCCTGGGTTGTGATGCCGGTTATGGATTTATTGCAACTATTGGTGATTTATACGTAAAAAATCGTAACGGTAAAGCGTGTATTAAACTATTAAAAAACAGCCAAGTATTAGTACCAAGAATAGTTCCCAATCAAGAAGAATTGTTTGTCGCCTGTGTTACCAGCGTTGGTCGGTTACTTATTTTTTCAATGAAAGAATTGCCCGAATTATCACGTGGTAAGGGCAACAAACTCATTAGTATCCCGTCTGCCAAATCTGCCTCAAGAGAAGAGTACGTAATTGATACGCAGTTATTAGGCGCTGAAGATTCGCTCACGATCTTTGCTGGAAAACGCCACTTTACTCTAAAGGGTCAAGATTTAGATCATTATAAAGGTGAAAGAGGCCGGCGTGGTAATCGTCTACCCAGAGGCTTACAAAACGTAACCCACATGCAAGTTGAACCAAAATAAGTTGGGTTATTGAACCATAGCCCCCTGGCTAAGAGTATATCTAGAGAAAGGCCAGTATTTGGTGAAAATTATTGCAATTACCGTGTTTTTAGTGTAACGTTTAGCCAAAATTAGTACATTGGAATTTTGTTTTTGAAACAAGCACTAAATTATTTAGCCGAAAAATCTGGTAATGAGTTGTCGCAGCACGCCTTGTATCAATGGATAGGTGAGCAGCATGATCTCATTCCGCAAAGAAAGCTCGATTCAGCCATTCCTATTGTGCATTTCATACTCACATTTCCTTATTACAACAACTTGTATTTATTTTGCGCCAAAACAAAAGGAAGCCTCGCTACTTTAATTAACGCGCATGCAATTGAAGATGCAAGTCATGCGCGCTTATTTATTGAAGATATGAAGCAATTTGCACTCGATAAGGTGTGGGGCTTGGAGCATGTGAGTGATTGGTTATGGGTAATTTGGAGCGCGCCAAGTCTAAAACCCGCACGTCACATTGGCAATGAACGCATACGCAGTTTACTTGCCAGTGCGGACAATTTATACCTTAAATATTTGCATATAGAGCAAATTGAAAATGACGGACATTATTTGTTTTCCGCTTTTTCCGAAGCTGCAACAGCAATTCTGCGAGAAAACTCTTGTGAACTAAAGTATTTTGGCAGATATCATTTAGCACGCGAAAGTGGGCATGTAGCATTGGATGATGAAAGTACGCTTGCTTTTCACCCCACATTACTTAAACAAGCAAAGCAATTAATTGATAAAAAACACCAGTTATCAATGGCTATGAATGATTTAATGTATGATTTTGCGAAAGATAATCAAGGTGCTGCTAAACCTGGATTGTGTTTTCAAGAAGAACGCATAAATTCAGTACACAAGATAGAACATGCATTAAAACTCTATGAAAAAGCCACTATTCCGGATCTTAACTGGACCATTTCACCCACACAAGAGAACTGTGATGCTACGCTTTATGCACGGTGGCAACATCAACACGTACGATTTTTAAATCATTCTTTATTTGATCATATAATAAATACCGAAGACGATATTGAATACACCTTACGTACGGTATTAGTGTATTTTGCCAATCGCATGTTGAGTTTGAATGCATTTAATTTATTTGTTTTAGAATCTGATGAAAATGATGACTTCTCTATCGCGTTCAGAAAAATTCGCAACATGTTTGCCACACATTACGAAGCATTTTTCTATGATTGGCAGCAATTAGATATAGATAATCAGTTGAATGTATCAATACCAGAATATATTGAATTAATGTTTGCTGATAAAGAGCATGCAGAACATGAAATGCAAACCATACATGAATTTAGCCGTCAAGGAAATCAAATCGCCCAAACCAAAGCATTAAAATTATGGTGTTATCTTGCATTAAATTGTATGGCGGCAGCTTTTACTAAGGCTACTAAGGTGCTTGCTGAAAAATATTATCAACGTCATGGCACACGCCTGGCCTACCTATCCGGAATACTGCACTTAAGTTATGGTGAAGTGGATAGTGATTGGAATAATGATGAAAAAATAGCAACATTATACGCGATTGCTTTATCTGATGAAGAGAAAAACCTGGTTGTGAATATGATGGATACGCTGTGTGATCTAGGCATAAAACACTGGGATTTGGTAGCAGGCTTACTAAAAGAACGTAGGAGTTTATTCGCATGAATAAATACCAAAGCGAAATATCGCAGTTACCCAAGGCCATTCAAAACATGCTTTATCAGAACAGGTATTGCATGCAAAAAATTTAGCCTACCCCTGGCCTGAAGACAGTTCGGTATTTTGCGGTGAGTTGGATGAGCAATACAGTCCTGAAAATCAGCCCGTATTCAAATTGCCTTATTATCTGATACCTGAATCCAAGGCAGACTATTGTGCAGCTTCCAGCATTACTAAAAAAACCTCAGCGCATATTAGTGCGTACATCGATGGTCAAAAGTTTTATAAATTATTTGTTCATCCTGCCGCGCAGGATTACTACGCACGTTTAGAACAAGATGGATGCAGCTTAATAGATGCAGAAAAATCGGAGTATCTAGCAACACCCACCTCTTCTTATCGATCGCTTTTCGTGTGGAATCCAAGAGCAATTGAAGAGGGTGTATTTATTGCAAAACTAAGTATCAGTAAAGTGATCTTCGCTGAAGTTCGTATTAATGATCGTCCTCAAATTTATAACAGCATTGCCGTACAGCATTTATTTGATGCAATTGGTGCCGAGCAATTAGCAGCAAATGGTATTACCTACTTTCCCGAAGTAGCAGGCCTTTTGCCAAAGCATGATGATTTAGGCGGGCAAATTATTCGAGAAATTCCTGCGCAAGCATGGCAAGGCACGAATCAATGGATTCCATTCCAAGCTTTAGTAAGTGATCAAGAATTTTTACTTGCAAAAATAATTAAAGCAAGCCAACTATCTGCGGAAGAATTTGTTAGAACCTATTTGATAACCGCGTTCCTCAATACTATCAAAATACTCAATTTTCAATACGGTATCGTGCCATTTATGCCGCACTTACAAAATTTATCTTTAGAAGTAGATAATGATTTTATGCCAACGGGACGTTTTGTTTTTCGCGATTTTTCCGGAACTAATTTTGATATAAGCGTTTTAATGCGCTCAGGAATTGATTTGCACAATCATGCCAATATTCCTGCGAGCAGTCTTAATTATCAAGACAGCGGCGCATACGTACCACAAATATTCTATGTGTATCGAGAGCTCCTGTTAAGACCACTCATGGCACAATTAATAAAGTATGAAAACAATTTCAATGAAACAATAGCAAATCTTTTGCTCGAAGAATTGAAAAGTACTTATATAGTGATAGTGAAACAGCAAACGGGTGCAATATTGCTCGATAACGAAATTGAAACCACCGAACCGTTCCCTGCTATTCGTCATAAATTGTTGGAGAGCGGACAGGCATTGGCTTGGACTGCATCACAGTCTTTGGAAGTTGGTGAAATGATTACACTGACTGCCATGATGAAACAAAGACTACAAGAAAATATTAGAAATAAACTATGGCATGATTTTGGAAATCGATTGCCAGAAGAGTTACATACTGACTTAGATCTCGAGGTGTTTTTTGATTATTATCAATTCTACCAAGCTGGCCAGGTCATTTTTGCAAGAAATAAAGATAATGCCATTATTGGATTTACACTAATTATTTAAATAGAGAGGATAACATCATGGGTTCACGTAGTTTTTCCAGTGGTTATGTGCCATCAAACAGTTCTGCTGCAAACACTGCTGCTGAGCGTGAGCTTACACAACGACGAGAGGAAGCTGAGCGAAGAGCAAAGCAAGAACAACAAGCGCAACTAAATGAGTTATCCAGACTGCAAGCAGAAAGGCGTAGATTAGAAACAGCATTGGTGCAATTGATTGGTCCACCACCAGTTGTCATAAATACTACGCGAGTTAAACGAAATCGCGAGTATCTGAACCGTCAACTAAGCATTAGTCCTGTAATTAGTGATTGCGATTTCTCAGGGGAAGATTTAAGAAGCTTACCCCTTTCCGATTTGGTTTTTAAAAATTGTAGTTTTAGAAATGCAAATCTAAGTGAAGTGCAGATGAGGCGCACTGATTTTTTTAACTGTGATTTAAGCCTGGTGAATTTTCAAAAAGCATATATCTCGCATGCTAATTTGCAGAATGCGGATTGCTCGGATGCTGATTTTACCGACACCGATTTTAATTACATACAAGCAAATAATGCTACAAAAATTAACGGGGCAAAAGGCCTTAAACTCAACGCAGAGCTTTTTACAAAAACTGGCACAACTGTAGAGTCAATGATAACGGCAGAAAATATTCGAATACAAGAAGCAAAACAAAAAATGGATCGGGCACGCAATAATGTACAAGCACACACTAATAATAGCAATGTCAGTACCAATAATGCTCCAACAATAGCTGTACCACAATCAACACTTGCAGCAATACCAACTAATGCCTTACCAGAAAATATTCAAGTGCTTTTAGAAGATCCTATTTCATTAGATGAATATGTGGATCCAGTTATTGCACGTTCAGGGGTATCGTACAGCCGAGCCACTATGGACAGTATATTTCAACAATACCATGGCAGAAATCCTCACAACCGAAATCAAACATTTGATAGATTAGAAGATACAACTCCTAACCTAGGTCTTAAAGAATTCCTACAAGGCCGTAGAGATTTATTAGATCCTGTCACTAAAAAACCGATTATTACACCAGTGTTTATTCCTGGGACTAATGGCACTATGTTTGATAAAGCTACTTGGGATGATGCAGCAACGCGCAGTCAGATAAAAGTGCTTTTGCAATTAAATCAGGATAAAGCGCCTGTTTTAAACCGTATTATGGCCCAGATAATTCCGGCATTCAGATTGCATCGAGATCGTACTGTGGCACAAATTGCATCAAATGTGCAGATCCAAGAGCCTGTTGGTACTACAACACGTTCGTTTAAATCTCAGTTTGAAGCGGCTAAAAGTCTAGTGCAACAAAATGAACTTTATTCTGCTAAAACCTTCTTATATTCAATGATTACAAATCAACATCAATTCGTACTGTCTATGAATGAGCGCTTTTCATTATACGCTTTAATCGCTGAAGTTCATGACAAACTATCAGAGTTTGATGAGGCAATAATCCAATCATCTCAGGCTTTAGAATACAGACAGGAAGGAACAGAATTCGATTCTAAGGCAGTGCTACAAGAAGTAAGTTGTTATTTGCGTATGGGTGATATTGAGCGTAAAAGCGCGCGGACTCACGGAGATGATCGGTATCATTCCGCACATGAACATTATCAAAGAGGGCTTAGCAGTATTGAAAACCATCGAGCTAATTTTGCCAGACAGCAAGATAAAGCAGCCCTGGATGAATTTTGCTATTTGTGGGGAACTTTGCTTGAAAATGATTTTTGGGCAATGGATAGCATACAAAATAAAGATATGGTTTTAGCGCAAAGACAGTATCAAGAACGGGCGTTCGCAGTTCTTGATAGAAGTACTAATGAGTTTATAACTATAGTAGATAATCAACCTTTAGTACATTTGATGCGCGCAAAATATTATTTTCTAATTAAAGATTTTGCTGCTTCTAGAGTTTGCGCTGAGCGTGCTTTAGCAATAGCAAATTCATTATCTGTTGGTAGCATTTCAACTGCCTATAAAGTGAAAATTAAATTGCAATTGGCATTGGCATTAATGGAGCAATATCAACCAATACCCACGCTCTTTCAAACTTTAGTTGAAGTGGCTCCTGAAAATAATGCGGTCAAACAGGCACATGAAAACGCACGTGTCGTCATCGAAGAAGCTTTAGCAGATGATAAGGTAAATCGTGCCTTATTGGAAAAGCTTGCTAAAATCCATTTACGCAGTGGTGAATGGGATAAGGCAATTGCAACTGCACGACTGAGTTTACGCACCGCTTCAGATGATGTGCCTATGAGACTTATGCTTGCTATTGCCTTGCAGCGAAAAGCACAAATAAGTCAAGGAACAGTAAAACAAAATCTTGAGGATGAATCAGTAGCGCAATTATATAGTTTGTCACTGAATAATAAGCTAGCAGCAAGTGATTTACGTGATGTGGCACATTGCCTCTTAGCCTTACCTGTGGCACATCCTGATAATGCAGTTAATAAACTGACGATGGCGCTGGAAAATGCTCTGAAAAACTCAGCGCAAACGCAGGTTTCGTTACAGCCAACGCGTGGAAACGGTGGTTGGAGTATGCCAGAATACAACTCCTTTTCAGTATTTTTTAAAACTTCAAATCAGACAGCTTCTTCGAGCAGCAGTTCATCGCAACACCAAAGTAACATTGAGACGCAAATTCGCAGTGTATTGTCTACCCGTATTGAGTCGCCACAAGATTGTCTTCGTTGCTATAACCAGCTTATCGCATATAAAATTTATAAGAATGGTTTTGATAATGCTCGAGATCGTGCTCTATGTGACGAGGTAATTACCTATTTGCAGCAGCAATGGCAAAGACAAGAAAATTGGAAGAATTTAGATCTGAATGTTATCGCAAAAGCGATAGAAACCAAGACACCAGACCTAAAAGCGCAACCCACTACTAATCTATTTACTAATATAGAGTATAAACGCAAGATTTTTTCTGAGCCATCTGCGCGTTTAACTATTAGAAACGTATTTGATTCAGAATTTAGGAGTAAAGGCTATAACGTTTTAAATGAATTTGGTATTGTTGCTCAAACACATTATACGAATACGCATAATGAAACAATAATTACAGCAATAGCTGAGTTTAGTAATAAAATATTTACGATCAGAGCTAAAAACGAAAGCAGTAGAACGATGCAAGATAAAAAGGATCTATTAGATTGGGAAAATGATATTAAGGAAATGTGTTTGTCTAATCCTAACTTCCCTAATTTGAATGAGTTTTATTTAGCATTGGATACTATGGAGCATAAAACCATTAACAGTTTTAAAGTTCCTGCACAAAGATTAAAGCAGGAGCTGTCTAAAGTATGCGGACGTATTGGTGCAAGCACAGAACAGAGTTTGGAGTACTATGTGGCGAAAAATGAACAACGAGTCTTGCCCCTAGATGAGCCATTTTCCATTCAAGCATCCAATTCATCCACTCAATTTACAGCAGCAACAGGAACGGTTCAAAGAGAAAGCACTAAATATGAATATTCCACCCGCAAATAAAAGGGTATTAATAGTAGGTGGTTCGGGTCTTTGGTGTAACCGGACCCACCACCCTGCTATTTTAGCCTTGAAACAAGTGGGGTTTAGACTGCAAGTCGCAGCTATTTGTGATCCTGTTGATCCCTATAAAAACAGCCAGCATCAGAATTTGTTGGATGTTTTAGCCTTGGATAAACCCTTATGGCTATTTAATGCTGATAAAACAGCTTTATTTGCACAATTATCAGCGCTGCATCAGGAAAAGCCATTTGATTTAATGATAACAGCCTGTGATCCGGTGGATCACTTGCCTTATTGTCAGTGGGCTGCTGAACATAAAATACCGGTAATTTGTGATAAGCCTTTATTGGTACATGCTAATGCCGCATCAGATTTGAAAGCGGCGCAAGCAATACAAACTGAGTATTCGGCAATAGCTCAAGAGTTTTTTGCTGCCAATATTAATGTATTTATGAATTTAGGTTATCGCTACGATCCTATGTTTATAAAGGTTGCTCAGCAATTACGACAAGTATATGAAATGACCGGTGAAGGTATTTCCTATTTTAATCTATTCTCAAACTCAGGGATTAAACGTTTTAATAAAGAATTTTTTACTGCAGCGGGCCATGGTTATTTAGCAGGCGTTGGTTCTGCAAGCCATACTTGTTATCATTTGATTGATTTAATGGCTTGGTTTTTACAAAATGCACCCGGTAAAGTAGCGCAATTAAAACTTTCATTACCCTATATTTTACGGGTTAAAGATTATATTCGCGCTCAAAAATCAGCTCCTTTAGCGCGCTATTTTCAAAATGACAATGAATTACCAGACGGGATTTCAGAAGCTGAATTGGAAGCGGTAATGGAGGCGGAATATGATTTTAATCTCCACATTCAATTACTTGATGAAGAGGGTAAGCTGCTCGGTTTAATGCAATTATTTAATTGCCACAGCGGTTATTCAGATAGAGTTTCTGATTATGAGCCCGAACAACTACGCCCCAATTGTCAGCCACAAGGCGGCAGAATGAAACAAATGAGCTTTGATATTCATCAAGGCTCCATTCATAATATTCATATCGTTCGCAATAATGTAGTTCACCAACAATATAAAGCGCATGTTTTCCGTCGTTTAAGTCCTGTTCTGGGTTTAGGTGATGTATTTAGCGAGCATATAGAGCGCGAACCATCATTAGGTTTAACAGAAACTGGTGAAGTTGCAAGACCGCCATTTCGATTAGATACTGAGCTCACTATGCATTGTATTAAGCAATCACTTGGTGCAGGAGTGGAATTAGGAACGCTGAAATCTTTAGCGGGATTTCATAATCAAGCCTTAAGTCAGGCGATTTTCGCAAAATTATATGAATTGATTGCTTATGATTGTGTTAAGAAAAAAATACCTGAAACGCCCGAGATTGATACTACTATTGTATTAGAAGATTATTTACAAACGAGTAATATTGCCGGGTATATTATTTGACGAACAAAATCTGTGTATTCAGGAAAAACCTATTGACTCAAAAGCACCTTCAAAGCCCGTATCTTTTCTTCCGACAAGGAAACCAAATCCAAAGTAGCCAATCCTAAAGTCCGATACAGGTTTTTAATCACCTGATGTTCCAGTGCCTGCAGATGCAGACTCAAGGTTTGTAGATCGCCACGCATTAAAGGGCCAGTCAAAGCCTGGGCAGTAGAGTCGGCATTTTGTATATTGTCCAAACTACTTTGCATTAAACTCGCGGTAATTTCTCGAGCTTGTTTGGCATCGATGCCCGATTGTACAAATAATTCTTCACTGCAATGCGCAAGCGTAACCAAATAATTCGCAGCGATACAGGCCGCAGCATGATAGTTGGTTTTTGCCTCAGGTTGGATAGTGATAATACGCGCACCTAAGCGTTCAAAGCTCGGTTGAAGCCAGTTGCAAACAGGCTCATCACCTTCAAGAACACATACAACTTTATTAAAGGCTTGTGCTTGCAAATAATCAGATCGAAAAGCCTTTAAGGGATGCAAACTGGCAACAAAGCATCCTTTTTGTTTTAAAGGAGCGAGGATCGAAGAATTTAAAACCCCACTGCAATGAATAATAAAAGAACCCGCTTTTATATTGGGATTTTGCATCAGCTCAGTAACTATAGATTGAATAGCATCATCGCCACTGGTAATCCAGGTTATATCAGCTGCGGGTAAATCACTAATTGTGGCAGCTGGACTTCCAAAGCTTAAGTGCTTGAGGCTGTGCTCTGTACTTGCCAAATCTTGATTGCAAATACACACTAATTCTGCCAATCGTGCAGCAGATAAGGCTAAAGCAATATTTTTACCCAGGCGCCCGGCGCCTATAATATTAAAGTTCATTTAGGTCATCATATGGTGTAAAATTTGTTATACTGTTTTTTATTGTTCTATTTGAGAATACCACTATGCCCTATTTAGTTAAAGGAAATGCACAGGATTTGTTCAATGCCTTTGATTTAAGTTGGGTCATAGAAAGCCGTATTGATCCCAGTGCCAATCATATTAACCTGGATTTGCCACGCTCTAAATTCCTGGGTACCGAACAACAAGCGCGGCATCATATTAAAACATGGAAAACTAAAGGTAAAGCGGATTATTACATGCAAGGTAATATGTCAGCGGCCAATCTCTATCTTTTATTTGGGCCGGATCATATTTTTTATAAGGCGAAACATGAGGAAGAAAACTGGAAGCAAAATTATATTTATTTTCATTGCGCCTTTGTTAATGACAAACAAGAACTATGCGCTTTAAGTTTTGTGTGCCAACGAGAAGATCCCGGTTTTTGGTTTATGGGCTTGATAAAGAATACCAATTTGGTTCCAGAACAACGCACGGTAGCATTGCTATCAGGTTTTGAGCTTGAGCCTTATATCAAAAATCCAAACGCTAATCTTGAGCTACGTGTTGTGGCACCTTCAACCGCAAGCTTACACACACAAATGTCGTGTAAATTAGTTGAAAGTTTAATAGCTACAACGATTAAGGCTGATACTGGTGAAATGGATTTGCGTTGCGCGCGCCTGTCCTTATTGTTGCGCTATTTGGATGTTGACAATCCTTTGAAACCGATTAAAGACGAGGTGTCTTTTAAAGAACTGGATTCCAAAAACTTTTTTGCTGAAAATTCGGCTTTAGATTTGGCTGCCAGATATCATTTAGATTTATCCGCTACTTTATTAATGGATGCACTCTCCAAAAAAGGCGGTTTAAGACTTGCCTTGGCAAAAATAAAACTCAGTGCGGATTTTAAAAGAAATCAAAACTATTTGCGTATGTTTTTAATCGTTTATGAAGCTAATGTTTTGGAGCTTTGTAAAGCGCTTTTGGTTGATTTTAAATTATTAACCATAATCAGCAATTTATTGCAAAATCCACAGCAACGCTCCTTGATTATATTTATCCTAAATCAAAAATACTCAAATGATTTATTAAAACTTGTATTAACGGATGAAGCTTATTTTTCTCCAATTCCTGCTTTGGCAAAATACGGTGTTTTAGAAAAGGATTTCATGGATCTGTACTTTCAACCTGGAAAATTAGCTGAGTTACAATTCATTCATACAGTGAATAATGAAGAGATAAAAAAATTATGCTTGGTTTTTTGGACTAAAGGACGCCTAAGTATTGGTGAATACAAAGCTTTAGTAAAAGCAGCAAAAGAAAATCCTGGCTTGGTAAAAACCTTACTGGATTTAGATAAACCCGGGACTATCTCTATTGATGATTTGAAAAAATGTGCGTTTGATGTGTTGAAACGACAGGTCAAAACTATAGTTCATCAATTTGCCGCGAACTTTGAGCAAGCAGGAATCAATAAACAAAATGTAAAAGTCGTGTCGCAATTTAATTCGGTAGCAGATTTAAATGCTCTAAGCCGCTCATTAACAGTTTTGAAAAGTGTCACGCTGAGCGATCCTCATAGAGCCTATTCTGCTGTTTTAAAAAATGATAATGAGGGTAAGTTAGTACGTTTATTTGTACCTCAATTTCTGGACATTACAGATATTGAAACGAGACGTTCACTTCTCGAATTATTCTTTATTGGCATTACCAAAGGTCCTGTGAGTCAAGCTACTGCTATGCACGCTTTTAAAGACAAGCCCGATGTATATGCTCTGGCTAAAGATTTACATGAACGCTACATCTGTTCGCAACAAATCCAGGATTTGCATTTTAATGACATGGTTGTTTCTTTTACAGCAGAGAAAAATGATGAGGCAGCCAGTTTTCGTCATATAGTCTTGCGTGTTGAAGAGGAATGCAAACGCGTGCATAGACGTGTAGGTGAATCTTGGGATCCTAATCGTTTGCGTATTATTCAAGAATGGCAAAATGCCCATGAAGAATACCGAAAAACCCTTTATGGGTTGGCCTTTGATCAGCTAAAGGCAAATAAAAAGTTGGATCCAAATAAGTTAAAAGCAAAAATTACTGCTGCTGAACGCAAAGTTTTAGCAATAGTTGATGCAAAAATTCATTCCTGGTTGTATTTATCGCTGGTAGTTATCGCCAATATAGTAATAACGGCACTTACATTGGGTATAGCTAATAGTATTAAGCATCAAAAAAGTGGAAATTTTTGGTTTTTTAATCGAGCTAAATCCGGTGAAAAATTAAGCGCCCTCGATCAAGAAGTGTATAATCTCCTTCTTTAAAATATCATGCCCTCTACTTCCCGTGGCTTGACTACAAGAGCCACTGATCTCTATTAAAACACTGGACTTTGCGGACATAGTTAATAGAACTATGAGCACTCTTCTGAAAATCTGCTTGAACTTACTTAAGATTTCTGCGTAATATGAAACAGGTACAGGATAGTTCTTATGTGAGGGAATCATGAAGTCGCTACCTATCAAAGCGCTTAAAAAAAGTCAACTTACACGAGTAGGGGCTGCACTAAATGATAGTTCTCATCAGACATATAAAGCTAGTTTCAAAGAAAACGGCAAAGAAATCTTTGGGTTTTATAAAGAATTAGCGCCCCAAAAAGATTACGGCGAGTTGCTGGCAAAAATCAGTGTTGCAGTCTCCTTATTGAAAAGATTATCCCAGGGAAAGCGATCTGCGGAAGAACGCTTGGTTTTTGATGAACACAACAAATTGTCCGGAACTTTTTCAATCGGGGTGGAAAATTTTAGGCCATTTAATTTTTCTTCAGAGCCTATACCCTCCGATCCTGTTGTAAAAGAGCAAGTTATTCCTTCTACTAAAACTCTCATTAAAGAAAATATCATGGAAATTTTATTCATGCGGCATTTTCTTAATGATGATGATGTGCACCCACATAACATCAGTTTGGCCGGCGACATCGATTTTGATATGTTTTTTTATTGGTTTACCATTTATATAAAAGAACCAAGGCTTTTTGTCGGAGTGACCAATACCCACTCTAATTTAAACGTTCCCGATTGGGAAACGTTTCCTCGATTGAAAAATTCAACTCCGTTTCATTGGCCCACGCATAGACATCCTGGTAAGGAAAGCATTCCAAAAGTTGTTCCTGGGCAAGGCATGCTCCTTAATCAATTATTGCCAAAAATTTACACGGACTCTACGCAATTTGCCAATTTGGCTGGAGAATCAGAGGCTCAAGAACAAAAATTAGCTGCAGCATTAAAAATCTTGATTACCTATCAACCAGAAATGATGCGACAGCATTTGAGACAACTTTTTGGTGATATGACTTTAAATTATTCATCTTTGGAAGAAAAGTCAAAGGATTTGCGTGAAACTTATGAAAAAGCGTTCCCTAAATTATGTAATAGTGAAACTGATAAAAAATCTTTCATAGATTTTATAATGACTATTTATCAAGAGCATTATGATAATTTGTATCGGGTTGTTGTATTTTACATGGGTTGTGAAAATAATGGTTTTAACGTATCTCTTCCGGCAACTCACGAGGCGCTGTATTTAAAGCCTTCTTTTTACAGAAATATAGAACAATGGGTGCGCCAACAAAACGACACGGTGTATGCCAAAGAAGACAAACATTTACAGTATAATTTAGATGAGTTACAAAAAAGATACCATCAGATATGGCGCGATGCATTTGCACCTTCTCTAAAAGAGCTGTTACATAGCTCTTATAGTTTAACCAATAAAATATTGCATAAAGTAACTAATAAGGCAGACTTACAAGAAGCAATAGGCAGACGACCAAGTGATGCCAATGTGGTTAGTGCATGGCAATTGTTTGGAACAATGCCGGAAATTTCTATCAATCAAATTAACCAAACAATCGTGGTTGATAAAGAAAGTAATTTGCGTGAGGCTATGCTTTATTTGGCGCAATTTACTAAAGATTTTCATGATGCCACTAAAGAATATTACGAAAAAGCACGAGAAAACATAACCGCAGAGGATAACCGGATTTTTTGCGCTAAGCTTAATAATTTATATGCCTCGCATAATTTGAGTATTCGTAAAGAGTTGGTTGAGAAATTAGGACATATTAGTTCTTTTGCCAAAGAATTTAACGAGATTGCAACGAATTTACATCAGTTAATTGACCGAGTTAATTTTATGGTTCATTTAACAACTAATGATGAGTTTATGCGGAGTATGTCATCGAGTTCAGGTTCTAGAGATGAGGTAAAAATTGATAGCGAGGAATTATTAGTTAAATACAATAAGTCCTTATTTAACTGGGCTAAATGCCTTAGACCTGATCTATTTGATCAGTATATTATAGATATCATTAATAAACATTATGTGTCGAATATATCGACCAATCGTTTAAGGGAGCAGCCGGTTAAGGATTATTTATTGGCAAGTAAAAATGTACCTGGTGATATTAGGCTGGCATATATTCTAAGCTCTGGAAAGGAAGATGGCTTGTTAAATAAGCAATTAATCAAATACCTTACGCCCTCTATGTTAGAAACTGAAAAATTAGGGCCTATCAGTGAAGCAATAAGGAATAAAACTTTTTTCGATAAAATAGATATTTACACCAAATCAACTACGAATTTTGCCAAGCATAATCCCGAGTTCATTCATCTTTATAGCGATAAGGGTATTCCTTTGTTTTATAAAACCATGTATGCATGGGTGGGTAGATTAGACCGAGCAAAATTCATAGGTTTAGTTGATTCTGCCATAACGGAATATAAAAAAGGTTTATTCTGGGGTAGCAGTACAAGAGAAAGCGAAGTTAAAGGTTATTATACTTATTCAGACCAGGCGAAAATTGTTGCCCTAATTTTTCAAAATGGATCTGCTACTTCAACTCTGAATCAATCCTTATTTCAAAAAATATTCATAGCCATGAAGAAAGAGGTAGACAAAAAAGCGGCTAAAGCGGATAAGCCACTATCAGCAGCTGAGCAATTAATTATGGATTATGATGCTAAAGAGCACACTCATTTATTTGAGTTCGATTTATTATTAGAACATTCAGCAGGACCTTCTCATGGAGTTGAAAGTACTGCGCAATTTGATTTAGCAAACATTTAGATGTTTCCCGTCTTTGCGAACATAGCAAATTCTCTGGATTGCTTCGTTACGCTCGCAAACACAGAGATGGTTGTTTGTAATAACCTTCGGAATTACCAATAAAGCGCAATTTAAGGTATGATTCAGCTTCAAAACAATTCTGAGTGCACGATGTCATTAGATAAAATCAAAACCATTCCACAATACTTGGTGCCCCATCACGTATTAAATGCCTTTGCTGCCTGCGTGGCGGACGTTACCAATGTGCGCGTTAAGAATTTTATTATTCAACGATTTATCAAGACGTATCAAGTGAATATGGCTGAAGCTTTGAATGAAGACCCCTGTTCTTATCCATGTTTTAACGAATTTTTTATTCGTAAACTCAAACCAGAATGCAGGCCCTTGGCTCATGCAGGAGTAATTTCTCCAGTTGATGGCTGTGTTAGTGAGATTGGCAGTGTAGAAAATGGACAATTACTTCAGGCTAAAGGACGTTTGTATTCAGTAGCAGAATTATTGGCCTGTGAAAAAGAATATGCGGATACGTTTTCACAAGGACGTTTTGCAACTTTATATTTATCACCAAAAGATTATCATCGCGTCCATTTACCCATGGATGCTGAGTTAGTTTCTATGACGTACATACCAGGTACTCTTTTCTCCGTTCAGCCGTCTACAGTTCGTGTAGTCCCCAATTTATTTGCACGTAACGAACGTTTGGTAATTTCTTTTGCAACTAAAGTTGGCCCTATGGTTATGGTATTAGTGGGTGCCGCGGTAGTAGGTGCAATAGGCACCAGTTGGGAAGGCGAGTTACATGGTATTAAAGCAAAAAAAGTTTTTAATTATACCAAGCAATTTTTTCATCAAGGTGATGAATTAGGTTATTTTAAACTAGGCTCAACAGTGATTTTAATGTTTGCCCATAATGAAAGCATCCATTGGAAGCCAAATCTGCAAGCAGGCAGCGGTATTCGCTTTGGCCAGGCTCTTGGTGACATTTTTTAAATATATTGTTAATGGTACCGAGAAGAGGACTTGAACCTCCACGGGGTTGCCCCCACTAGCACCTGAAGCTAGCGTGTCTACCAATTTCACCACCTCGGCATGGGCGCTAAGTTACGCAAAAATGAAAAGACTGTCAATGGCTTTTTGGAGCGCCTGCTTTTATTATCCGTTCTCTTATCCCCTGCCACTCACTGGTATCTTTTGGTAATTCGATGGCTAGGTATTTGGCATTTGATGTATCGGCCTTACGTAATTGGAAATATAAATCAAAAGCGGCTGTTTGGGGTTCTGTCCCTAAGATATGAAATAAATTGTTTGGTACAGATTGTGGTTGTTTGTTGGCAATGGCGTACACTTGACCGGGATGTTTTTCACAAAAGCGAACCAATTCTTGATACTCTTGAAAGTAGTGTAAGGGTTTGTGCGGTTGATAGTGACTTTCTAATTTTCCAGGAACACGAATAGCGTTTTCTGTCTTAGAGCATTCAGTGGCAATGATTTGAGCAATACGTTCACTATCAATTAAGCCGTGACGCAGTATTTGGTAGCTTTGTGGCTGGCTGGCATCGATGATAGTTGATTCAATACCAATCGTGCAGCGGCCCCCATCTAATATTAGTAAATCTTCCGAGCTGAATGAGTTTTGAACGTGTTCGGCAGTTGTTGGACTGACTTTGCCAAAAGGATTAGCAGAAGGAGCTACTAAGGGGGCAGCTAATTCGTGTAATAGAGCTTGTGCCAGAGGATGTGCTGGGCAGCGAATGGCTACAGTTGATTGGCCACCAGTAATTAAGGGATTAACCTGGCCTGGTTTGCAATTAAATACCAGAGTCAGTGGTCCTGGCCAAAAGTGCTTGATTAATATTTTGGCATACTCTGGAATGTCATGAACTAATTGATACAGATCCCAATCTTTGGCCACATGAACTATTAATGGGTGGTTCAGTGGGCGGTTCTTCATTGCAAATACTGCCCGAATCGCCTCTTCATTATCTATCATAGCGGCTAAGCCATAGACTGTTTCTGTTGGGATTGCCACTGGTTTCCCTTGTCTTAAGTTGCTGAGGGCACTTTCCAGGTTAGTGGTGATTAAGGGCATAAATTGGTCTCAATTAGGGAATACAAAGCGTATTATTATGCCATATTAATCAATAATGACCAATTTTTTTAAAGGACTCTGCTCCCAACTGCTCACTGCCATTAAGTTAAGACTTTACGTCATCCTGAACGCAGTGAAGGATCTCCTGAAACTTGCCCAGAGCTACTTTCGGAGATCCCTCGTTGCACTCGGGATGACGGGCTCTAGCGCTTAACTTAGTGGCAGTGTCTCGACTGCCCACTGCCATTAAGTTAAGACTTTACGTCATCCTGAACGCAGTGAAGGATCTCCTGAAATTGGCCCAGAGCCATATTCGGAGATCCCTCGTTGTACTCGGGATGACGGGCTCTAGCGCTTAACTTAGTGGCAGTGTCTCGACTGCCCACTGCCATTAAGTTAAGACTTTACGTCATCCTGAACGCAGTGAAGGATCTC
>JBAZRP010000006.1:38510-49174 GCA_041662885.1 Legionella sp. | reverse complement strand
TTCAGTTGGTGCTTGAAGCTGTAGCCATTTAAGGATTTCAAGACGTCCGTTTTCGGCTGCCCGCCTAAAACCCCGATGGTTTTGTGCTTGCACCATAGCTAGAAACTCATCTGCTGCTTGAAGCCGTAACCATTTGAGGATTTCAAGTTGGCCGTTTAGTGCTGCCCACCGAAAAGCCTCATGGCTCTCTGCTTGCACCATAGCTAGAAACTCATCTGCTGCTTGAAGCTGTAGCCATTTGAGGATTTCAAGATGACCGTTTGCAACGGCATACCTAAAAGCCTGATGGCTCTCTGTTTGCACCATGGCTAAAAATTTATCTGGTGCTTGAAGCTGTAGCCATTTGAGGATTTCAAGATGACCTTTTTGAGCTGCCCACCTAAAAGCCTGATAGTTATTTGCTTGCACCATAGCTAAAAATTTATTTGGTGCTTGAAGCTGTAGCCATTTAAGGATTTCAAGACGTCCGTTTTGGGCTGCCCATCGAAAAGACTGATAGTTATTTGCTTGCACCATAGCTAAAAATTTATTTGGTGCTTGAAGCTGTAGCCATTTGAGGATTTCAAGTTGACCGTTTTCAGCTGCCCAACTAAAAGCCTGATAGTTATTTGCTTGCACCATGGCTAAAAATTCAGCTGGTGCTTGCAGCTGTAACCATTGAAGGATTTCAATCCTACCCATTGTAGCGCTAATCTGAAAAGCATTATGAGTGGTTATTTGCAGTGTATTAATAATATGATTGATTGCATTTGAATTCCAAGGTTCTGGGTAGTGAATGAACATTAATAGCAATGCAGTGAGGCCATCATTGGGAAGGTCATTTTTAGTTACTTCCAATAACTGCTTATTGGGTTTTTCAAAGTGGTGTTCGTCTAAGATGTCACAATTATAAATATACCAGAGATTGTCAGGTATTTTGCGTGCAACAGGATGTGCATGTCTTGTTTCAGGTGTTAATTTCATAAATAATCCAATTTATCATGGTGCTTAGTAGTAATGCAGGCATTGGTTTGTTTTAATGCTGGCGCGCAAAATGGTGGAAAAAATGTGCGGCAGTTTAGTCTTTATCAAGAGGATATAAGTATACCATAAATGGGTCTGTCTGATCAATAATCTGTCATTATTTTGGGGTTGGATGAAATGCTTAGGCTTAAAAAAAAACATGCTCATTAGCCTGGCCCAAATGAGCAAGATTAATAAAAAGGTGCCCGAAGGGCGGATGAGGGGATCTAAAAACAATAAGCCA
This sequence comes from Legionella sp., assembly GCA_041662885.1. Lineage (GTDB taxonomy): Bacteria > Pseudomonadota > Gammaproteobacteria > Legionellales > Legionellaceae > Legionella. The sequence continues at coordinate 47,928 of JBAZRP010000006.1, read as the reverse complement.
TGTGCAAAGAAACAGAATATAAAAAAGGATAAAAAGAATCAGTAGGGCTAATGCGCGATTCTCCAAAACCAGCAGTGTAGTTACCAACAACTTCAGCTAAAAACTTATCTCCAAAAAGATAATTAAAGCCAACACCAAAAGTAGGTGTTATGCGCCACTCATCAATTACGATATCCCTTCTATGCAGATTAGCAGCACCAAAGCTTGAGAAAACTCGTACTTTAGTATTAAAAAACGGAGTCATGATTTTACCGATTATACTCACAGTCTCGGAATGTGTTTCAAAATCTTTTAAACCATCATTTTCAAAAGTGAATAAGCTTATATCATCAAACCCTACGTCGGCATCGGGATAATGCATATATGATAGCTCAAGGGCAAAAGTAGAGGTGAACTCCAAACCAGTTACCAAGCCCCACACCGCTCCACCTTCTGAAACATTAATCGGTGTGGATAAACTAATAGCTGAATTTAAATTAGACTCGCGTGGAACTAAACCATTCCACGTAGTTGAGCCATAGCCTGTCAAAACTCCTATGTAAGCTGGATGATTAATGGTTTGAGCATTGCCATCAATCTGAAAGAAGCTAATTAGTGCTGCAAATAAGATTCTATTCCGCATAGAGCTTTATGCCATACAAGATTTTTGAGTTGAGCTGCAAAGCTTGCCAGTGGAGTCTATGCCTCCTAGACGGTAGCAATTCCAATTATCAACACAATCTTGTGGACTGGTGGCTTTTTGGTATTCACAGGCTCTTTGTAAACTACCAAATACACTTAACATACGACTATAGATAGCACCCATATCTTTACACATCTCTGTGGGTAATCCAGATGCAGTACAATGGCAGGTTGCAACTGATTTGAATGAAGAACAAAAGTTTACATTATCAGTGGGGACTGCGCGTGCACATGCCAGTGGATTTGCAAATGCAGATAGGTTGAATAGAAATGCTAAAGCAATGAACAATATTCGTAACATTTTAATCCTTAAAAAAAATACTTAATTTACTGTAGCAAAATGCGTTTCAAAATACAAAAAAAAAATTGTAAATATTTATATAGTACTTACCTTAGTACCGCACAAAGGACGTAGAATTAAACAGTTTCTTCTGCCAAAAGTTCAATCCTTTGCATGATGCTCACTATTTCCTTTGCTACCATTTCACGAAAATCAGGATTTAAATTTGCTGAAATCACTATATATGCTTGATCGTTATCATCCGGACGAATAAAGCTCACATCAAAAACGTTATCAACATTTAATAAATCTGGCTTATGATCCTGGATTGTTACTGTTTTTAAACCGAATAGAAGTTTTTTATTATCATCATATTCTTTAATAAAACTATGTTGGACATTGACATTGATTAAATACGAATTTCGCGGATGATACTGGGCTAAGCGCACACCACCGATATTAAATATTTTGCTATATACTTTGGGTGCTTTAACTAATAAAGCATACAAAGAAGCTAAAGATTTAATTATTAGATTTAATACGGGATTATTATTTTTGGTAACCGAATATGTTGATGCCAATTTGATAATTCCAGGGCATCGTTGATGTAAGCTCGTATCTATTGCCGATTGGTGTATTTGTTCGCAAAGGTTTGCTAAATTAGCATTTTGTTGTAATGACATTTTAAGAGGTTCCACGCGCAAAAAACAGCCGATAGCATCGTCATAAACACTATTATCGCGGGTAGATTTAACATTATTCATAAAAATATAAGTGGATTCATAGTTATAATCGCGATTGCAACGCATCAAAGCCAAACCCAAAACCGCAATTAAGCCATCGATAATGCTCACATGTTTTTCGGCGCAATATTTTTTAAGTTTGCGGATATTCTCTGATGGAATTGGTACATAACTTGAATAAGCACATTGTTTTGCAGCCATATTTTTGATGACCAAGGCCGGAGGAAAGTTAACTAAAGACGCATCCTCTAAGTATTTATCCCAAAATTTTATATCTCTATCTAAATCAGTTTTGAAATAAAACTGTTCTTTAAAAACATATTCACGAAAATAACGATTGCAGTTGATGGTTTTATCAGAATTGGAATTTTGGTGCGAATTATAATAATGCGATAATTCCGTGATTAAAATATCAGGGGAAAAATCATCGGAAATACTATGCGGCATACAAATTTGTAATTCACTTTGATCATTTGCCAAATGAAATAAACGCACGCTTAATAATGGAGACTCTTTAGTCCATTGCTGGTAATTGATTAATTGACTTAAAGATTGTTCTAATAATTCTTTTGATTCAGCTGGTGGTAATAATTGTATATTTTGTTCCAGTACCGTGACAGGCTGTTTTTTTACTAACATTTGTGCCGGACGAAATTTAAAAATATGGTAATTAAATACTTCTTGTTTCAGAATTAGTTGTTTTAAGGCATATTCAAGCGCTTCTTTATTTAAACTGCCTTGAAAACGTCTTCTTAGGGTGATATTTAATTTTTTCACCTTAGTATCAAATGTGTGTGCCATCCATAATAAGAATTGGAAGTCACTTAAAGGTATGTCATCAACTTTACCTAACCAACGTTTACTGGGAGATAATTTCGATCGTTTGGAATTTTTAGACTGTTCAATGACGCTTGCTAATTTGGCGACAGTAGGGGCTTGATACAGATCATACAAACTAATATTTTTAGAAAAAAATCGGTTAATTATTGAAATTACGCGGCCAGCTGCTAAGGAATGACCACCCAATTCAAAAAAATCATCTTCAAGACCAATGGTAGTAATTCCTAACTCATTAGACCAAATTTGTGCTAATGATTTTTCAACTTCAGTTACTGGTGCTTGATAATTTTGGTTAATGGTAACCTGCGGTTTAGGTAAGGCTAATTTATCTAATTTGCCATTTGCAGTCAGTGGAATGGAGTCAATGGTAACAAATAAGGACGGGATCATATAATCGGGAACATGCTTGGCTAAAAATGAACGCAGTTGTTTGGTGCTCGGTTCTTTATGTTCGGCTTTTATTATAAAATAGCCTACTAATTGATTTTGATTTAAAAAATCTTTCTGAGCTGTTACTACTGCCGCATCAATAGCAGGATGTTTCTTTAAATGTTTTTCTACTTCAGCCGGTTCAATACGAAAACCGCGTACTTTTATTTGATCATCAATTCTACCGACGTATTCTAAATCACCATTAGCTGATCTGAGGCACAAGTCGCCGGTTTTATATAAAGCTTGAGTTTTGGTAACAAAATATTCTTTAGTTAATTCAGCACGGTTTAAATAACCACGCGCAAGGCTGATACCGCCTATGTATAATTCACCGGTTTGTCCATCTGCTACAAGTTTGCCATTGGCATCATAAATGAAGCATTGCATATTAAGTCCTGGCTTGCCAATGGGTACATTAGCGCCAAGTTTATTTACGTTTGCTTTAGATACCGCAAAGACAGTTACGCCTACCGTAGTTTCAGTTGGACCGTATTCATTATAAATAATTTGGTTTGGATAGGCATTAAGCCATTCGCTGCAATCTGCACTATTGATGGCTTCACCACCCATTATAATTGCCTTTAGTTTGGGAAGTGCATGGGTTTTGATTTTTAAGTCTTGTACCAGTAGTTTAAAATAACTTGGAGTCATTTTAAGTACGGTTACTTTGTGCTTTTTAATATGATTGAGATAAAGTTTTGAATTAATTTTGGTAGTGTCACTGCAAAGGACACAGGTTGCACCTAAGGCTAAAGTAGCAATCGTAACTGTTACAGCCATATCAAAAATATGATTGGATGAAAAATCCAAACGATCTTTGCTGCCTATCGAGCAATAAGCGCTGAGCCATTGACAATAATTAACGGCACTTTTGTGTTCAATTAAGACCCCTTTAGGAATACCAGTGGAGCCTGAAGTATAAATTATATAAGCTAATTGGTTTGGAGTATTCGGTAGATTGGGATTGTGTTGTGCTTGTTCGTTTAAGGTATGCCTTTCTTTATCCAGCAGAATTTGCGTGCCTGAATAATCGATAAATTGATGGGCAGTATCCGAATCAGTGATCAGAATATTGGTATTGCTGTCGTTTAAAATAAATAACAAACGCTCTTCAGGATGTGCTGCATCAAGCGGCAGATAAGCGCCACCTGCTTTAAGAATAGCTAACATAGTAATAAGGACGTTTAGGGATCGCTCAAGACAAAAGGCGACTGGTTGCTCATGTTTAAGGCCTTTGCTTATAAGGTAGTGAGCAAGTTGATTCGCTTTTTTATTCAGCTCAAAATAGCTGATTGTATCTTTGTCTTGTATTCCAGCAAGATGGCGTGGATTGCGCTGAACATGCTGTTCGAATAAAGAATGAAGAGTATCCCTTATATCCATATATGCATTTTGCTCCTAAAATTAAAAGGACAGCTTTTTACTATTATTAACTTATATTTAGGTTAAAGGCTAGTGGTAGCATGCAATTCGTGCCCGAACTGCTTTTAGTGATCTACATTGGGAAGAATTTTACTTAGCCATTTAGGCAAATACCAATTCCAATTTTTAAATATAGACATGGTGGAAGGGACTAACAGAGTGCGAATTAAAAATGCATCCACGAATATGGCAATGGCTATACCCAAACCAAAGGCTTTTACCATCAACACATCAGCTACTAAAAAGGCGCAACACAGAACAACGACAATTAAAGCAGCGCTAGTAATAATACGGCTACTTTTAACTATTCCAAAAATAATACAATTTAATTTATCTTGAGTTTTATTATGAAATTCTTTAATTCTGGATAATAAAAATACTTCATAATCCATGGAAAATCCAAACAAAGCGCAAAATATAATAACTAGTAAGCTAATATCCAACATTCCCTGTGGTTCAAAATTAAGGAAACTGGAAAAATAACCTTCCTGAAATACCAAGACTAAGGCACCAAAGCAAGCAGACAGACTTAACATATTCATAACAATGGCTTTAAAGGGCAGAAATATTGAACGCAGTAGGATTAATAAAACAATGTAGGTAAATCCCATAACCCATAACACAGCCCAAGGCAGAATATTAAATATACTGTGTAAAACTTCCTTATTAATTACGGGTACACCGGCTAAATGGATCATGAGATGATCGCGATTTTTTAGGGTGCGTAAGGCAGAAATTAGCTTTTGAGTTTGTGGCGCATTACTGTCGTATTTACTAGTGACATTGATTATAGTTACATGTTTGGTGGTTGTGGTACTCAAAAGTTGTTTAATTTGCGGACTCATTAGTTTATCCGGTGTATGGTAGAGCGCATAATATTGATCCTTAGGAATATTAGCGCTGGTATTGACTATGCTGTTAACTTCTTTGACTGAGTGATTGCGTTTTATTTCTTGCACTAAAGCAGACAAGCTGGATAAATTATCACGTGACAAAATCGGCGAGTCGGGTGATTCAACCATAAGTACTATGGGTGTTAGTTCTTCAATATTAAATTCTTTAGCATAAGTATTATAAAAAGCGCGATTTGGCGAGTGCTCAGGAAATATACGCTCGTCTGAGACGCCAAAAATCACTGATAAAAAGGGATATCCTAATAGTAATAATATGCCCAACACAGGGAAGAAATATAAATAGGGACGAAGCACTACCTTTTCTGCAAACCATTGCCAATAATTACGAAAATTATTCGTTTTCCAAAAGCGTACTGATAGTGAATTAATTTTGTTATTGAGTAAGGACAGAATGGCTGGCAACAGTACCATAGACATGAGCACTGCAAAAAATACCGCTACCATACCGCCAAATGCTACTGAAATAAGAATATTAATTGGGAAAAAGAATAAAGCACTTAGGCTTACAAAAACCGCAAGACCACTAAAAAAAATTGACTTACCGGCATTTGCTTGCGTCACTGCAATAGCTTTGCCATTAGATAAACCATTGGCTAATTCTTCTCTAAACCTACTGATGTAAAATAAGCAATAATCAAGGCAGAGGCAAAGACCCAGCAATAAAGCAATATTAAGAGTAAAAATCGATAAGGTGAAAAAATGACCAATAAAATACAAAGAAGTTAAAATGATAATGGCGCAGCCTCCACCAAGAATTATGGGTAAAGTTGCTGCCACTAAAGAGCCAAATACAAAAATCAGGGTAATGAGAGCCATAGGTGTTGCTATATAGTCGGCGCGTATTAAATCGCTTTCGGTTTGTTTGTTCACACTATCGACGAAAATAAGTTCACCGCCTAATTCCATAGTCATATTGGCAGGTTTTTTAATTGATGATTTTAATTGGGTTACTAATTTCGCATTAAGCAGCTCTTTGCTTTTGATGATGATTACTGCAGTCATGGTATGTTTGTCTTTGGATATTTGCTGCTCATCTTGGGGGTAAATGATTTCGTGTTTTATTGGGAAATTTTTTAAATTCTTCAAAGAGTTTTTAATTTTTTTCAAAAACAACGGGTTTTCGCTGGTAAGGGTTTTACTGTGGTATAAAACCATAAAAGTATTTTTCTTATTATACCCAAATTGTTTGTCTATGCGCTTTTCAGTAGCAGCGCTGGCTGATTCTTCATCGATAAAACCAGTTGTTTTAAAGGGGCTGATGATATGCGGTAAAAAAGGTAAACAAGAAAGTAGTACAAGAAGCCACACACCTATGATGGGCCAGCGCAGTATATGAATCCATTGTCCTAATCGATAAAATATGCCTTTTCTCATGGGGTTGGGCTTATTTTTGTTATTATAATTAGAGTGTAGTATAGATTTGGAATTGTGCGAGGCTTATGGGTGTTGCGAACTCAATATTAAGGAAGTTGTAGCAACTGTCTTGAATTTTTAATTCAAGACAGTTGCTACAAGGATTAGGGACTCGTGATGAGTTTAAATCATAAAAATCCCTTAAGTAAGTACCATTCGAGTCAGGCCTTGAGTGATGTAATCAGTGGAATGCGCCCGGCACGGAGGAGATTGAGTTAGTTGTATGGATTGCTGGCATGGCACCAAAAAACCACTGTCTGCCTTTAAGAATCATAGCCTTTTCAATAGCTTCAACAATTTTATTATGCTTATTATTTTTTGCAATCGACAACGGTGTCGAACCATCGTTCGTAGACTGATTGATATTTGTCTCAGGCTTCGCCAATAACGCCATAATAACATCAATATGACCACATACTGCGGCAATAAGCAGTGGAGTTGCACCATCCTTCGTAGACTGATTGACATTTATCGCAGGCTTCGCCAATAAAGCCATAACCACATCAATGTGACCATTTTGTGCTGCAACATACAATGCTGTCACACCATCGTTCATAGACTGATTGACATTTGTCTCAGGCTTCGCCAATAAAGCCCTAACGACAGCTATATGACCATTTTGTGCCGCAATATACAGTGGTGTTGTGCCATTGTTCGTAGCGCGATTGACATTTGTCTCTTGACGCGCCAATAAAGCCCCAACCACATCAACATGACCATTTTGTGCTGTAATATACAGTGGTGTTGTGCCATTGTTCGTAGACTGATTGACATTTGTCTCTTGACACGCCAATAAAGCCCTAACCACCTCTACATGACCATTTTGTGCTGCAACATAAAGTGGTGTTGCACCATCCTTCGTAAACTTATTGACGTTTGTCTCTTGACGCGCCAATAACGCTTCAACCACATCAACATGACCATTTTGTGCTGCAACATACAATGGTGTCCCACCATCCTTCATAGACTGATTGATATTTGTCGCTGCACACGCCAATAAAGCCCCAACCACCTCTGTATGACCATTTTGTGCCGCAATATACAGTGGTGTCATACCATGATTCGTAGATTGATTGGTATTTGTCTCAGGATTCGCCAATAAAGCCTCAACCACCTCTTTATGACCATTTTGTGCTGCAATATACAGTGGTGTTGCACCATTGTTATTGGTTTGATTAACAGCTATGTTTGGGTTTAGCAATAAAGCATTTAGGACATCTGTAAAAGCAGTTTTTGCCGCCATGTACAACTGCGTCGAACCATCGGAATTACAAATATTAGGATTCGTGTTTTCACAAATTGTTTTTTTGGAGTTCTCAATGATGGTATTTAGTTTTGTAACAAAGGCTCTCTTTTTAATCAATTTACCCATAAACACGTGAGTCAATAAAATACAATGCTCCTTCAAGAAAAAGGAACTTATCAGCTCGTTGACTAAACTTCCTGTTTCGTCATAATTAGTTAAACAAGAATGATTAGTTAGATTCCACCTATAGCTGTCCGTATTATAAAAAAGATGTACGGTATGGTTTCCGCTACTAATCGTAAGTCCAACAGGTAGCCGAGATACTTGTATCGTGTTCAGGAGGTTATATAATTGATCCCAATTTTTTGATTTTTCAGAATAAAGAAGAAAGCATTCATACCTGTTAAGTGGCACTAAGTCCATAGTCCCTGGCTTGTCATACATCAATGCGTCTGACCTTTTAATATCCTCTTGATTAATAAGGGGGCCATTTATCCCCAAAAATTTTTGCAATGCGGAAGGATCTTGGTAGCTATGTATCTGCGCAAAGAATGTTTTTACCGTTAACAATAGCTGTTCTTCCGATGCACAAAAAGACCTTTTTTTCGCTGTACTTTCGGCGCCTTGTATCAATTCAGCTAATGTATTATCTTTCAAATTTTTAAGATAATTCATTATTCCTGCGAATTGAACATACTGGCCAAGCATACGTGCTCTTTCCGCCATAAGCGCAATGCCTAAACAAACCCCATTTGTGTCTGTGGAGTAACCCAATTCTTGCATTAACTGTATAATATCAGCCATAGTGCCTCTGAACTTTGAAATATTTTAAAACTATAAACGTACTAACTGTACCATAATAACGGATTGTTGTGTATTTTATGATCTTATTTTGCGGGGGCCATTTAGAACGGAAAATGGTGTCGCGCCTGATAGGCACTTACTTAAGAGAAAGCTCATGATGATGTATGGGATGGAAGTTGGGCAATCAGCGCTTATTTTTTACTGTAATTCTCATAACCTGACGGCTATAGGCTAAGGCCCAACCTAGTTCTGTTTCTTATTATTCCTTCAACCAACCTTCCAAAATATCAATAATTTTTTGCGCTTGGTCTGCACTAGAAATATTAAATTTAGATTTTTGCCAATATTGACTATTGCGTTTTTGATAACGGCGGATTGAGTATTTAACTGGGCCGTAATCGTTTTTAGCATTATCCCAATCCTGGTATTTGAACATAATTGTGGTCCAAGCACCTTTGGTCAAGACTTGTTTATCCAATTGTTTGACCGTATCCACGCCGTTTTCACTATAGGCTATAGTGATGTCATCAATAGTTTCGCTCATTTGTTGTGCATCCTTAATTTATTGGTTGAAGGATTGTAGTTTGCCATCAACAAAAGTCAAGGTAATAGATGGTTGATTAGGCCCGGGTTGGTAAATCCA
>JBAZRP010000006.1:0-38500 GCA_041662885.1 Legionella sp. | reverse complement strand
AGTATTATTAACTTTTGTTGGAGATCCACATGCTGCATAGACTAAACCAGCATCATCGCCTACTTGAAAGGCAGGTCCATCGCAAAAAGAGGCCATGTTGGCACCAGAACCATTCACTTCAATGGATTTTACTTTGTTGTTCATAATAGTCACCTGCAACAAAGCACCACCATTGATACGTATGGAAACACTATAAGGAGAATGGCTTACAACAGGTGTACCCGCATTGCGAAAGATCAAAACTTGCACAGGAACTTTTTCTGTATACGGAGTTTTTGATTGACCTATACTTAAAGGCTCGCCGCATGCAGCAATTACTTGATCGGCAGTCATGCCAATTCGAATAAATCCATGTTTTTGGGGACAATATAAGGTATCGCTTGCAAACAGACTCAAAGAAAAACCACAGCAAAGGATACTTGTAGTTAATTTCAATGAAAGGTTCACGGTGGCACCTCGTTTTGCTGTTATTGATACAATTATAGCTGAGTTTGGATAATTTGCCCTTATAGTATTCTCCATGGGAGGGAATTGCTAATAAATAAAGTAATCATTTTCAAGATCATCATCATGATGAAGGGTGAAAAATCAAAGCCAGAGATATCCGGTACTATGCGTCGTCCCAATACAAATAGGGGCTCTGTAATTGTGTATAAAAAATCAGCAACAGGATGGCGCCAATTAGGGTTGGTATAGCTCATCACTACGCGAATTATGATGGCATAAAACAATAGGTTTAAAGGTTGAATGATTAAATCAGCAATAACATAGATACAAAGATAGGGGAAGGGTATGATTTTAGAAAAAACTAATAAGCTTAGGCAGATTATTTTTAGGAATTCCATTAATACTAAAACTGCAAAGCAAATCCAGTCGTATTTTCTTAATTGTATCTTAAATAAACGATTGATTGGATTTAGTACAGGATCCGTTAAGGAATAAATCATTTGGCTGAATTGGTTTAAGGTGCTAATGCGATAATATCTCAGGGCAATGCGCACCCATAAGGTTAATGTAATGATACCAAATAAGCTGCCTATTAAAAAAAATCCAACGGCGGTAAAACCCGACATAATATGCTCCGATTAATAAATTGAGGCCAATTCCAGCGCCCTTAACTTAGCTGCTTTCAAAGCTGATTCAACCAGCTCACTAAATTGTGGCTCAAGTACCGTCATCGCTGCGGCAGTTGTTCCATTGGGTGAGGTCACCTGAGCTCGCAGTTCGTGCATGCTCAAAGTACTTTGTTCAGCCAAGGCTACCGTACCTTTTAAGGTTTGCAGCGTAAAGGTTCGTGCATCTGTTTCACTTAAGCCTAATGCAACCGCGCCTTTAATCAAGGCTTCCATGAAGTAAAATCCATAAGCAGGGCCACTGCCGGAAAGTGCGGTGAATGAATCCAAATCTTCTTCTTTATTCGCCCAAGAGGTTATGCCCAGTGTTGCAAAAATTTGTTCCGCGCATTGTTTTTGTGCAGATGATGCCCACTGATTGGCTATCAACGGTGTAGCGCCTAAGCCTATGGCGGCTGGTGTATTGGGCATGCTGCGAATTAGGGCTTGATCGTGTGCGCATAAGGATGCAAACCAGGCGAAATTTAAACCAGCCGCTACCGATAGTAACAAACATCCTTTAGGAAGAATGGGCACTATTTCATGCAAAACTGCGCGCATTACCGTGGGTTTTACTGCCAGAATAATTATGTGCGCGTTGTGAATAATTTGTTTGTTGTCATTATGGGTTTTAATACCTTCTTTAGTGACACCAATACTTAATGAAGGTGCAGATGCAGATAGGGAATACTCTGAATGTGCGGTCAAACCACTAGCAATTGCCTTGGCCAGATTGCCAAATCCTATGAAACTAAGATTCATGTTTTTTACCTTCTCGTTCACCAAAAATTGCGCGACCAATACGCACAATACTCGCTCCTGCTTGTATTGCAGGCACTATATCATCACTCATGCCCATGGATAAAGTATCCATGTTTAAACTTAATTGTTTATTTAAAGACTGCATGACTTGCTTTAGTCTACTGAATAAAATCAAGGATTCTGCCGGAGTTTTATCAGCAGGTGGAATAGTCATTAAACCTCTAAGCTTTAGTAGGGGTAGTTGACTAATATAGCGCGCTAGTTGCGGTGCGTCCTCGATAGAAATTCCTGATTTGGATGTTTCATGCTCAATGTTGATCTGTATGCAGACATTGATAGGTTCATAATTTTCCGGTCGGTGCTCATTTATAGCCAGAGCAATTTTTTCACGGTCTATACTGTGCACCCAATCAAAATAAGTAGCAATCCCTTTGGTTTTATTGCTTTGAATAGGGCCAATAAAATGCCAGGTAATGGGGTACGATGCGAGTTGTTTTATTTTCGGTAAGGCTTCTTGAAAATAGTTTTCAGCAAAATCATGAACTCCTAGTGAATAGGCTTGCAAAATAGCTTCAATGCTTTGTTTTTTGCTTACAGCTAATAGTAAAACACTGCCTGGCACAGTTTCGGTAGTGGAAATTAGTTCCTGAATTTGTTGTAGATTTTCTTTAATACTCATTATTCTTGCGCTACTCTATAATTAATACATCATTATCAGGGATTTTAAACCATGGATATCGCAGAGCTGCTTGCATTTTCGGTTAAAAGTAATTCTTCAGATTTGCATTTATCTGCTGGCATTCCGCCTATGATTCGGGTTGATGGCGATTTACGAAAAATAAATTTACCTGTGACCGATCATCAAGATGTTTTAAAAATCCTGTACGATATTATGAATGATAAACAAAGAAAAGAATATGAAGAATTTTTAGAAGTGGATTTTTCCTTTGAAATTCCTAATTTGGCCCGTTTTCGGGTTAATGCTTTTAATCAGTCGCGAGGAGCAGCGGCTGTTTTTAGAACGATTCCTACTGAAATTTTAAGCATGGAACAATTAAATTTACCGCCCATTTTTCAAGAGCTGGCCAGTTATCCGCGTGGTTTGGTATTGGTAACCGGTCCTACTGGTTCGGGTAAAAGTACCACTTTGGCAGCTATGGTGGATTTTATTAATACTAATCGCTACCAACATATTCTTACTGTTGAAGACCCAATAGAGTTTGTGCATCAAAGTAAAAAATGTTTGGTGAATCAGCGCGAGGTGCACAAAGATACCTTAAGTTTTAATGCAGCTTTACGTTCCGCTCTACGTGAAGATCCGGATATCATCTTAGTAGGGGAGTTGCGCGATTTAGAAACCATACGTTTGGCGATGACAGCCGCAGAAACGGGGCATTTGGTATTTGGTACCTTACATACTAATTCAGCAACTAAAACGATAAACCGGATAGTTGATGTTTTTCCAGCTGAGGAAAAATCAATGATTCGGTCTATGTTATCAGAATCTTTACAGGCGGTTGTTGCTCAAAGTTTATTGAAAAAAACAGGTGGTGGGCGTGTGGCTGCACTTGAAATAATGATTTGTTCTGGGGCAATTCGTAATTTAATTCGTGAAGATAAAGTCGCGCAAATGTATTCATCCATCCAAACAGGGCAATCAAAAGGAATGCAAACCCTGGATCAGCATTTAGCGGAATTGGTAAATAAAAATGTGATTGCACGTCATGTTGCACAAGAGGTGGCGATTAATAAGGCGGCGTTTTAAGATCGATCAATTTGAATCTTCCTATTCACCTTACGTCCCGCGGAGAAGCCGTGGGACGTAGAAGATGGGATATTTCTTTTAGCCTGACGGCTATGGGATCAAGGCCCAACCTGCCTAATGTTGCTAATATAAGCTATAACCTATTTCAAGCATTTTTCTGTAATTCAACCAACTGCGCAATTCCCGGCTCGGCCAAATCCAAAATTTCATTCAACTGATCGCGGCTAAACCATTTATCTTCCGCTGTGCCTTGAATTTCTATGAATTTTCCTTGCTCGTCCATAACAATATTCATGTCCGTTTCAGCAAGAACATCTTCCGCATAGTCTAAATCTAAAACGGGTTGGCCTCGGTAAATACCAACAGAGACTGCAGCTATGTATTTAAATTCAGGCATTTTACGAATTTTTTCTCTTTGAACCATCCAGGCAATGGCATCTTTCATGGCAACACAAGCACCAGTAATAGAAGCAGTGCGAGTGCCGCCATCAGCTTGAATAACGTCGCAATCTAAAGTGATAGTGTTTTCACCAATACCTTTTAAATCAATACATGCTCTTAGAGAACGACCGATTAAACGTTGAATTTCAAGAGTTCTACCGCCTTGTCTGCCTTTAGCGGCTTCGCGTTCGGTGCGGCTGTGAGTCGCTCTTGGTAACATGCCGTATTCTGCAGTAACCCAGCCTTGGTTTTTACCTTTAATAAAACGCGGCACACCTTCGATTATTGAGGCGGTGCATAAGACGCGTGTTTGGCCAAATTCAACTAAGACCGATCCTTCAGCATGATTTGTAAAGTTGCGGGTAATTTTAATAGGGCGAAGTTCGTTTACTTCTCGTTTGCTAGGGCGCATAGCATAGTCCTCAATAAAAAACCGGAGTATAACGCTTAAATAGATAGAAAGCACCTCAATTTTCTCTAAGTTTTCAGGTATAATCGCCCAAGTTTTTTTAAAAGGTGTAGATATGATTCAAAGCATGACCGCTTTTGCTCGAGCGCAAACTCAATTAGATACCGGTGTTTTTTCATGGGAAATCCGATCTGTGAATCATCGTTATTTGGATGTATCCTTTCGCCTGCCTGATTCTTTGCGCTTTATTGAGCCTGGTTTGCGTGCTGCGTTGAGAGATAAACTAAGTCGCGGTAAGCTTGAATGCCAATTGAAATACCAAGATATTAATGCGACCAATCAAGCTTTAATTGTAGATAAAAGTATGGTTCAAGCATTGATTAATTTAAGTGAAGAACTTACCAGTAGCTATCAAATTGCTAATGATATGAGTGTAAGTCGGGTGCTTGCCTGGCCAGGAATAGTAAGTGTGCATCAACCCGATATGGAAGAATTATCCAAACATGCCTTGTCACTATTTGATCAGGCTGTATCGCAATTGATCAAAGCAAGGACTTCTGAAGGAGTAGAGCTACGTGAGCACATTTTAAGTCGTTTACACGCTTTAACTCATGAAGTCACTCGCAGTAAGACTTTAAGCCAGAATTTTGCCCAGCAAAGTAAAGATAAATTGCTTACACGCCTTCAATCAATTCAAATTGATGTGCCTGAAGCCCGTGTAGAACAAGAAATCGCTTTGATTTTGGCGCGTTTGGATGTAGATGAAGAATTGGATAGATTACAAACCCACTGTGCTGAAGTGAGTCGCGCTCTAAATTGTGATACAGTAGTGGGAAGACGACTGGATTTTTTAATGCAGGAATTAAATCGCGAGGCAAATACATTGAGTTCTAAATCCGATTCAGTGGAATTGACTCAAAGTGCTGTGGAAATGAAAGTATTAATTGAACAAATGCGTGAGCAGATTCAGAACATTGAATAAAGGGGGTACTGCTTTGGGAAGTTTATTTATTGTTGCAGCGCCTTCAGGTGGCGGCAAGACCAGTTTAGTGCGAGCACTGATTGAATCGCTTGATAGTATTGAGGTTTCTATATCCCATACTAGCCGCGCCATGCGTACCGGTGATCGCAATGGGGTTGATTATTTTTTTGTCAGTGAAGCTGAGTTTAAAGATATGATAGAGGCCAACGCTTTTATCGAACATGCAACAGTATTCGACAATTTATACGGTACTTCTACAGCTCAGATTAATGAACGCTTAGAAAAAGGCATAGATGTAGTCTTAGATATTGACTGGCAAGGTGCAGTGCAGATTCGGCATTTATTTAAAAACGCAGTCAGTATATTTATTATTCCACCTTCTTTGGAGGTGTTACGCGAACGTTTGTTAAAGCGTGGTCGGGATAATAAGGATGAAATTGGTGAAAGAATGCATAAAGCTCAAGATGAAATGAGTCATTATTCTGAGTTTGACTATCTAATAGTCAATGATGATTTTGAGAAAGCAGCTTTGGAACTAAGGTCTATTGTGATTGCAAATCGCTTGCGTATAGGCTCTCAGGTGAAAAAACAAGCTAAATTGCTTTCATTTTTGCTAAGTTAGCGGTAAAATGTGTGGTTTTGTCTAATTTGCTATACTGAAAGTGGAGGGGTAATTAATGGCACGAGTAACAGTTGAAGATTGTTTAGAGAATGTGGCGAATCGTTTTGAGTTGGTAATGGTTGCTAGTAAACGTGCGCGACAAATTGCGGTACGGGGCGATCAGCCTTTGGTTGAATGGGAAAATGACAAACCAACGGTCGTAGCTTTACGTGAGATAGCTGAAGGTTTGGTTACTGCAGATATTTTAGACAAGGAATAATTTTTTTAGGTACTTAAAGCCATGTTGGACATGAGGGAGTACTGCGTGAGCTACTTTAAGGAGCTCGATGAAGAGCTGAAATGCTACCTTGAGCAGGCGCAAATTGAAAAATGTTATCAAGCGTATTTGGTGGCTGAGAAGGCACACCAGGGCCAAATGCGCCGATCGGGTGAGCCTTATATCACCCATCCGGTAGCCGCAGCCTTAATTCTCGCGCGTATGCGCCTTGATTATCAAACCATAATGGCTACTTTGTTACATGATGTGGTGGAAGATACATCTATTAGCAAAGAAGATTTAACTGCTCAATTTGGTGAAGACGTAACTGCCTTAGTAGATGGAGTTACGAAATTAACCAAAATCAAATTCGAATCCAAAGCAGAAGCCCAGGCCGAAAACTTTCGTAAGATGGTTTTGGCTATGGTAAAAGATATTCGCGTTATTATTGTGAAATTAGCAGACAGATTGCATAATATGCGCACTCTTGGCGTGTTGCCCTATAAAAAACGCCATCGAATTGCCATAGAAACCTTGGAAATTTATGCCCCTATTGCCAATCGCTTGGGTATGCATTCGGTTTATGTGGGTTTGGAAGATCTGGGTTTTAGTGTTTTACACCCTATGCGCTATCGAGTGATTAAATCCGCGGTTGAAAAATCACGAGGCAATAGACGTGAGCTGACCCAAACTATAGAACGTGATTTACAACAGTCTTTATCGCAATTAAATATTCCCTACGAACAAATTTTTGGCCGTCAAAAGCATTTATACAGTATCTATCGCAAAATGCGCCAAAAAAAGGCGTCTTTTGCTGAAATTACCGATGTGTTCGCTTTTAGGATTATTACCGAAGATATTGATTCCTGTTATCGGATTTTGGGCGCTTTGCATTGTACTTATAAACCAGTTCCCCAGCGCTTCAAAGATTATATAGGTATTCCTAAGGCGAATGGCTATCAATCCCTCCATACAACTTTATTCGGACCCTTTGGTGTGCCGCTTGAAGTGCAAATTCGAACCCGTGAAATGGATAAAGTGGCGGATAATGGTGTTGCGGCGCATTGGATTTATAAATCATCTGGTTTGGAAGTAAATGAGGCCCAATTGCGCGCTAGGGAATGGGTGCAGTCCTTATTAGAAATGCAGCGAAGTACCGGAAATTCCTTGGAATTTATTGAAAACGTCAAAATTGATTTATTCCCAGATGAAGTATATGTCTTTACACCGAAAGGTCATATTATGGAAATGCCAAAAGGCGCCACACCGGTTGATTTTGCGTACACGGTGCATTCAGGTGTTGGTAATAGCTGTGTTGCAGCAAAAGTAAATCGTCGCCTGGTACCTTTGAGTATGCCTTTGTCCAATGGACAAACGGTAGAAATTATTACGGCACCCGGCGCACATCCAAGTCCTTCTTGGTTAAACTTCGTGGTGACCGGAAAAGCACGTTCCAATATTCGGCATTTCTTAAAAAGCCAACAACACGCAGAGTCTATCGTTTTAGGCAAACGCTTACTAGAACAAGCTCTAAATGAAATGGCTAGTGATTATGCAAAAATTCCACCAGAAACTTTAGAAGCCTTACTCAGTGACTTACATTTAAAAACAGCAGATGATCTCTTATATGCCATTGGTATTGGTAATCAATTAGCTATGGTTATTGCTAAAAGATTAGTTATATCACCAGATATTCAAGAATCGGAAAAATCCTCCAAGTCGAAACCTATGGCGATTAAGGGAACTGAGGGTATGGTGGTGCGTTTTGGTGACTGCTGTCAACCAATTCCTGGCGATACGATTGTTGGTAAATTCCAACAAGGTAGGGGTATTATTGTACATTCCATCGATTGTACGATTTTAAAAACCACTAAAAGTCAGCCTGACAGATTCATCGCTTTACGTTGGGATGAACATGTTGAAGGTGAATACTGGGTGGATATTACGGTTGAGGTTGCTAATGAGCGTGGCGTTTTGGCCTCTTTGGCAACGGCCATTGCTGAATCTGATTCCAATATAGGCAATATTAATGTCGACCCACGAGATGGGCGTCACAATGCAGTTACTTTCTCAATCAGCGTAAGCAATCGGACACACTTGGCGCGAGTAATGAGGCGTTTACGCTCCAATAAGGTAGTCATGCGACTTTATAGAAAAAAACAAGGTGATAATTAATGGAAACAATACATACGGAGCTAGCACCTGCTGCAATTGGTACTTATAGCCAAGCAATTCGTACTGGCGACACGGTTTATTTATCAGGCCAAATTCCTTTGGAGCCTGAAAGTATGCAAATCTGTAGTGACGATATTAAATTGCAAATTATTCAAGTTTTAGAAAATTTATCTGCTGTGTGTCAGGCTGCAGGTGGCAGTTTATCGAATATAGTAAAATTAAATGTATATCTTACTGATTTAGCCCATTTTCCTTTAGTTAATGATGCTATGAGTAAGTACTTCCCAAAACCATATCCTGCTCGAGCAGCAATAGGTGTTTCAGCTTTACCTCGCGGTGCCAAAGTTGAAATGGACGGAGTTATGGTTTTGTCGTGAGTATTTTAACCCTCAATCAAGCAAGTTTGATTTTAGCTAATAACCGTATTTTGAACCAGGCAGATTTTCAAATCCAAGCTCAGGAACGTATTGCTCTTGTTGGAAGAAATGGCGCTGGCAAATCCACTTTTTTAAAATTAATTCAAGGTGAATTGGTCCTGGATAAGGGCCAAATGCAACAACTTTCTGGTTTGCGTATAGCTGGTCTTACTCAAGAAGTTCCGGTGGATGTGAATGAATCGGTGTATCATTTCTTAGTAAAGAGCTTAGGTGAAGTAGGGGAGGTCTTGGCCCAGTTTTATTATTACTCCACCCATCATGATGACGACAAATTAGCTCATTACCAGCAAAAAATTGATAATTTACATGCCTGGGAGCTCTTACCTAAAGTTGAAACGATGGCCAGTCGCTTGGGAATTGATATCAATGCCCAAATGGCAGACTTATCTGGTGGAATGAAACGGCGAGTATTATTAGGAGCTGCCTTAATTGCTGCACCCGATTTACTTTTATTAGATGAGCCAACCAACCATTTGGATATTGAAGCTATTGAATGGTTAGAAGCTTATTTGAATACTTTTACTGGCGCTTTAATCGTTGTTACCCACGATAGGGAGTTTTTGTCGCGAGTTGCTACCCGAATTTTAGAAATTGATAGAGGGGCATTACGATCCTTTGAGTGTGATTATGAAACTTATTTAGACAGGCGTGAAGCCTTACGTTTGGACGAGCAAAAACAAGATAATTTATTTGATAAAAAATTAGCTGAAGAAGAAGTTTGGATTCGAACGGGTGTCAAAGCGAGACGTACGCGTAATGAAGGAAGGGTGCGCGCCTTAAAAGCTTTAAGAGAACAATATCAGGCACGACATAAACAGCTTGGTACCGTTAAGTCATTGACTTTAGATGTCAGTCGTTCGGGTTCGGTTGTGATTGAAGCCCAACATATTAACTATGCGATTGAGAAAAGAACTTTGGTCAAAGATTTGTCTTTATTGATCACAAGAGGTGATAAACTAGGCATCATTGGGCCTAATGGTTGTGGTAAAACCACCTTGGTGCGTTTGCTTTTAGGCGAATTACAACCCGATTCTGGTACGATCAAGCAGGGAACATCCTTGAACGTCGCTTATTTTGACCAATTACGTCGACAACTGGTTGAAGATCAAACGGTCATGTATAATGTTGGTGATGGGGCTGATTTCATTACTATTAATGGCAAACAAAAACATGTAGCCAGTTATTTGCGTGAATTCTTATTTGAAGCTGAGCGCTTTAATCAACCGGTGTCTTCCTTGTCCGGTGGTGAGCGCAATCGTTTATTATTGGCAAAATTACTGGCCAAGCCGGTAAATTTATTGGTGATGGATGAGCCAACCAATGATTTAGATATCCAAACTTTAGAGCTTTTGGAAAATGTATTGATGGAATATCCAGGTACTTTAATCCTCATTAGCCATGATAGAGCCTTTATCAATCAAGTAGTTACCAGCGTTTTGGTTTATGAAGAAGAGGGTGTTTTTGCAGAATTTGTTGGTGGGTACGATGAATATAAAATGCATAAAAAGCAACAGAAGGAAATTGTAGCTAAGGCTGTCCCTGCGAAAAAGAGCAGTTCATCGACCAAGCTCAGTTTCAACCAACAAAGAGAGTTAAGCCAATTACCAGCTAAGATAGAAAAATTAGAGACGAAAATTGCAGCAAAGCATTTAGAAATGGCAAAACCTGAGTTTTATCAGCAGGATCCGCAAGTTATTAGCAGGGTAAATCAGGAAGTGGCTAAGGATGAGGCGGAGTTGGCGGAGTTGTATAGTAGATGGGAAGAGCTGGATAAGTGAGTGGTCACGACCCTCATCCGCCCTCCGGGCACCTTCTCCCGCAGGCGGGAGAAGGGAGCACGATACAATAAAGTTCCCTTCTCCCGCAGGTAGAAGAAAGGAGCACGATACAATAAAGTTCTCTTCTCTCGCAGGTAGAAGAAAGGAGCACGATACAATAAAGTTCTCTTCTCCCGCAGGTAGAAGAAAGGAGCACGATACAATAAAGTTCCCTTTTCCCGCAGGTAGAAGAAAGCAGCACTATACACAATTTAGCTCCCTTCTCCCCTCCGGGGAGAAGGTGCCCGAAGGGCGGATGAGGGGGTTTTCTAGAACAGATCACCAAAATATGACATTTCCACTCTATTTGTGATATAATTGCACAACCTAAATTCAGAAGAGGAATCGTAAATGCTATTTACCCTAGCCGCCGTTATCCTATTTACCTCCATTTTCGTCTTCTTTTCTGATGAATTTATCAAAATATCGAAGAGAGTTCTGGAAATTAAAGGGGCAAAACTCATTCTTCCCCTAGCTATAGCTTCCTGGTTTGTATTCACCTTCATTCATTGGATTTTATGGTGTTTGTATTATTATCAAGAAGTATTGATTAAGGCTTATGAATTTTTAACCAAATGGATTCCTTATAGATCTTATACGCCAAAAATTGCTTTAATCGTCATTTTATCTTTGGTATATTTTGTACCCACAATTGTATTACAAAGGTATTTTTTAAAAAGAACGTATCTTACTTATAAATCGCCCTATGTAACCAGTGGCTTCATTTGGTTGGTTACCTCAATGATGATAGTGGTAAGCCAAGCGCCTATTGTACTATAATGGCCTCCCATTTATTGCACTATGACTTATGAACAGACAAGACTTTTATTTTGATTTACCTCCCGAACTAATTGCTCAATATCCTTTGGATAAACGCAGTGATTCGCGTTTACTTACCTTTAATCGAAAAACCAATCAAACCGGGCACGCCCAGTTTAGTACCCTTGCTGACTTTTTACAGCCTGGTGACTTATTAGTATTCAATGACAGCAAGGTTATCCCTGCCAGACTGTATGGCAGTAAATCTACCGGTGGCAAAGTAGAGCTTTTAGTTGAACGTGTTACTGGAGAACATACATTTCTTGCTCATATCAAAGCCAGCAAAGCATTAAAAGCCGGTGGTATCATCCTATTGGATAAAGGCCAGCAACTTAAAGTTTTAGAAAGACAAGATGATTTATTCTTATGCCATTGTGAACTGGAAATAATGAGTTTGTTGCATTTACTGGGTCATATTCCTTTACCACCTTATATTTCGCGCGCTGATGAAGGCTTGGATCAGGACCGGTACCAAACTGTTTATGCAAAATATTTAGGCTCGGTTGCCGCACCAACTGCTGGATTGCATTTTGATGAGGCTGTTTTGAATAGCTTGCAGGCACGCGGAGTGAAAACTGGCTATGTGACCTTGCACGTGGGTTCAGGAACTTTTAGACCCGTTCGCTGTGATGCGCTTAAAGATCACAAAATGCATAGTGAACAGTACAGTATCAGTAAGCAGTTATGTCAAGATATTCTTGCTACTAAAGCCGCTAATAAGCGTGTGATTGCAGTGGGAACAACAGCATTAAGAACTCTTGAAAGTGCGAGTCAATCGGGTACTTTAACTCCAGGAACTGGTGATACCGATATTTTTATTTATCCAGGGTATGAGTTTCGCGTTTGTGATGGTTTAATAACTAATTTTCATTTACCTGAATCAACCTTATTAATGCTGGTTTCTGCTTTTATAGGCCATAAACAAGCCATGGATTTATATCAAGAAGCGATTAAACATCAATATCGGTTTTTTAGTTACGGCGATACGAGTTTATTATTATAGGAAAACAATGCGCACTAATTATACCCCAATGCTCGATACTCAAGCCGGCTCTTGTTTAACAACGCTTAATTGGCAGGAAATCGGAGCACAAAACGCCTCTTATTCTTTAGAGTCATTATTAGTAAAACCAGGTTCTATAGATTTACTAAAGCAGATAAGCAGTCTTAAAGCATTTTTAGCTTGGTCAGGTACCTTAATTCTTAATGCCATGAATTTTCCAAAGGCAAAGCAAGGTGTCTATACCTTAATCTCTCCTTATGATGGTAGCAAAGTTGCAATTAGTTATGCCGAATTGGCGGAATTAATGAAGCATTTACAGCCTGATGCAGTAGTGCTACCTAAAGATTTTGTACAAGAATATCGAGAATTTTGGACTGATTGGGATGCGTCTATTCTTCCCTTTATTAGCGCTGATGTCACGCATGGAATTTCTAGTGAGCAAAAGTATGGTCTGTATTTCAAACTCGAAGAAAATGCAGCCAAAATTCAGCATTTCACTGGAGTACCCAAACTGGTTGCTGGAGATATTGGTCCGGAATTAATCCGTCAATTAAGTACCCATCAAATTACTTATGTTGTTACCGACCAGCCTGCACACTTAGCAATGCAAGGAAAAGTATATAGTGAATCGGGTATTTTGGATTTGACTAAAAATGAATTTCGCGAGCAGTTTACTGTCATTGCTTCGAACTGTTCTTGTTCAACCTGTTCACAACAAATGACTAAAGCCTACCTACACCATTTGCTGGCACACACCCCTTTGTTATGTCAACGTTTTTTAATTCAGCATAATGCATACTACTCATTTACCTTCTGAGTATTTCGCTATATGATGTCACGCTGAAGATTCACAGAGGAGATTTTGAATGGGTTTATTTATTAGTGATGCTTTTGCTGCAGTAGGAGCAGTGCCAGCCGGTCAATCCGATGGTTCTTTTTCACTTATTATGATAGCTGCTGTCTTTATATTGTTTTATTTTATGCTAATTAGACCGCAAAATAAACGAGCTAAAGATCACCGTGCCTTAGTAGAACGTTTGAAAAAGGGTGATGAAATAATTACTTCCGGTGGCCTATTAGCCAAGGTAGTAAATTTGGATGAGCAGTATATTAAAATCAGTCCTGCTGAAGGAGTTGAGTTTACTATGCAAAGAGGCGCAGTTACTGCGGTATTACCAAAAGGCACTTTAAAATCGCTTTAAGCCAGGGACACGGAAATGCAGAATAAATATCCTCTATGGAAAAATCTAATGCTGATTTTGATAGCAGTTATTGGATTTATTTACGCCATACCCAATTTATACACTGAAAATCCTGTTGTACAGATTTCAGCAGAAAATCCTGTGAATGCAGATCAATTAAAATCTCAAATTGAGACCATTCTAAGTCAGAACAAGCTGGAGCATGGGGACATCATTGAGCAAGGTGAAGGCATAGAAGTTGTGTTTAAAACAACTGATGCGCAATTGCTAGCTCGAGATGTGATCAAAAATGCTTTAGGTACTAAGTATACAGTTGCCCTAAACTTGGCTCCGTCAACGCCAGCTTGGTTAGAAGCCATCGGTGCTCGCCCAATGAAGCAGGGTTTGGACCTTAGAGGCGGAGTGCATTTTCTGTTAGAGGTTGATGTTGACAGTGTGATTACACGTCGTTATGAAGGCATCATGAAAATGATAGGCCAGGAACTACGGGAAGTGGGTGTGCGTTATACCGGAATTCGTTATGTAGCGGATAAAGGTGTGGAATTGCGTTTTCGTGATCAAAAATCCATGGATTCCGCTTTGGATGCATTAAACTCTAAAATTCCAGCAGTGGTTTTTGTCAAAGCCAAAACACAAAACACACTTCTAGGATCTATCGTACCAAGTGAATTAAATTCTATTAGACAAAATACCATAGAACAAACCATGAGTATTTTGCGTAATCGTGTGAATGAATTAGGCGTTGGTGAAGCAGTTGTTCAGCAACAAGGCGCCACGCGAGTCGCTGTGGATTTACCAGGTATTCAAGATGCTGCACGTGCCAAACAAATTCTTGGTGGAACAGCAACTCTGCAATTTTATTTAGTAGACCAAGAAAATGATCCGGTGATTGCACAACAAACAGGTGCGGTACCCGTAAATGACAAACTGTATTTGATGGACGGTCATCCAATCTTGTTAAAACGACAAGTAGTATTAAACGGTGATTCCATTACTTCGGCTGTTTCTAGTTTTGATCAACAAACAGCATCTCCAGCAGTACAAATCCAGCTGGGTGGTGGGGGTGAAGGTCTATTCATTAAAGTAACTCGTGAAAATATCGGTAAACGTTTGGCAATTGTTTATGTCGAGACAAAAACAGCAACGCAGAATATCAATGGCCAGGAAAAACGTTTAACACATAAAGAAGAGCGAGTAATCAGTGCAGCTGTGATTCAAACCGCACTTGGAAATAATTTCCAAATTACGGGGCTTACTGATTCTAAAGAAGCAGCGAATCTTGCTTTGTTGCTAAGAGCAGGGGCATTACCGGCAGCAATTTACCCAATTGAAGAGCGTACCGTTGGTCCTTCCTTAGGTAAAGAAAATATTCGCCGTGGAGTCGTGTCACTCGAAGTTGGAATGGGTTTGATTTTAATTCTAATGTTGGTTTATTACCGCTTGTTTGGTTTGATAGCTGATATCGCACTATTATTAAATCTGGTTTTGTTGGGCGCTTTATTATCGATAATTGATGCCACTTTAACCTTACCAGGTATTGCAGGTATCGTGTTAACCGTTGGTATGGCGGTGGATGCAAACGTGCTTATCTATGAGCGTATCCGAGAGGAGCTGCGGCATGGATTATCGCCCCAAGCTGCAATTTTTGCAGGATATGAGCGCGCATTTTCTACCATTCTTGATGCTAACTTAACTACCTTAATTGTTGCAATTATATTATTTGCAGTGGGTACTGGGCCTGTGCGTGGTTTTGCCGTGACGCTTTCTTTAGGCTTGTTAACATCTATGCTCACCGGTATTACTTATACTAGAGCAATGGTGAATTGGTATTACGGTGGTCGTACCGTGAAAAAATTATCTATAGGTATTTAAGGCGAGACTAAGATGGAATTTTTTAATCCAAATTCAAAAATCGATTTTATGGGAGCACGTCGTTGGACAGCGGTGTTTTCCATATTAATCTTCGTTATTTCGATCGGTGCATTGGCCATACATGGCTTGAAATGGGGGCTCGATTTTACTGGCGGTACGCAAATCGAAGTTTCTTATCCGCAAGCAGCAAATTTGCAACAGATACGGGAAGATTTAAGTAAGATTGGCTTTCATGAAGCACAGGTCGTTAGTTATGGAACTTCTAAAGACGTCTTAATTAGTATTGCACCGCGTGCTGATGTCGAACAATCGCAATTAGTTGAAAAAGTTTTAACAGCCTTGCCCGGCGCACAAAAGCAGCGGGTTGATTTTGTCGGCCCTCAAGTAGGTCAAGAGTTGGCAACGAAAGGTGCTTTAGCGATTTTGGTGTCTTTGTTAGCAACCATGATTTATATTGCTATGCGTTTTGAATACCGATTAGCAGTAAGTTCTGCGGTAGCATTGATTCACGATCCGGTCTTAATTTTAGGTGTTTTTGCCTTCTTTGGTATCGAATTTGATTTGAAAGCGCTTGCAGGTTTACTCGCTGTAATTGGCTATTCATTGAACGATACGATAGTGGTGTTTGATAGAGTTCGTGAGAATTTCATTAAAATCCGCCGTACTGAAGCTATCGATATTATGAATATTTCCATCAATCAAACGCTATCACGAACCATCATGACTTCAACTTTGACTTTATTCGTGGTGGTAGCCTTATTTGTCTATGGCGGAGAAACCATACGTAGTTTTTCGCTGGCTTTGATAATCGGTATCGTAATTGGAACTTATTCCTCGATTTATGTAGCAGGAGCCTTGGCGGTTGCAATGGGTCTTGATAGAAAAGATTTCATGCCAAGTAAAAATAAAGAATTGGATGATAAACCGTAGAATCGTAAGTTTTACGGTCGCACACCTCGTCTTTGCGCTCGCAAAGACGAGGTGATAAACATCAAACCAGCATACCATCAATCTTAGCCGCACAAATAAAATCATTATGCGATAAACCATTCAAGGCATGAGTAGTAAAACTCACTCGACAATAATTATACCCAACTTCCAAATCAGGATGATGATTTTCAATATTGGCTATCCAGGCTATCGCATTCACAAAAGCCATCGTTTCATAAAAATTCTTAAACGAAAAATTGCGTTTAATCATTAAATTATCCTGGCTAACAGTCCAGGACTTATCTAATTGGGGCATCAGGTTTGTAATTTGTTCGGAATTAAGTGAGGCGCCTATGCCTTCACAGGATTCACAATGTTTGCTGCTTAAATCACTTTTCATTTTATTTCCTAATGATAATAACTGGCCAAAGCTTCCAGAAATCGGGTATTGTGTTCTTTGGTGCTTATGCTTACACGTAAATAATTATTCATAGCATAGGCATGCAAAGGTCGGATTATGATACCTTTATCCAGCATAAAATTGTAGAGTCTTGCACCATCTTCTTTGCAATCAAAAGTTAAAAAATTGCATGCCGAAGGTAGATAATGCAAGCCTAGTTTATTAAAACCAGAACTTAATTGCTCCTTTCCTAAACGATTGGTTTCTAAACTACGAATAATAAATGCATCATCGTCCAAGGCAGCATGGGCGGCGGTAAGTGCCGCCTGATTTAACGTAAAAGGTAATTGCACGCGTTGTAAAATAGCCACTATTTCAGGATTAGTTATTGCATAGCCAAGTCGCAATCCTGCCAGACCGTATATTTTAGAAAAAGTCCTGGTAATAACCAAATTAGGATGTTCTTCTAACCAGTCAATACTATTGATTTGGTTTGCGAAAGTACAAAATTCATAATAGGCCTCATCTAAGACCACAATAGTAGTTATAGGTATGTTTTCTAATAGATATTTTATCTCTTCTTGAGGAATCAATTGCCCCGTGGGGTTATTCGGATTTGCTAGAAACAATATACCTACTTCTGGAGTACAGGCAGCAATTAGGGCTTCGATATCAACGTGCCAATTCGGCTTAATTGCTACTGATAACACGGGTATATTTAATGAATGTGCCTGAACCGCATAGGTATTAAAAGCATAATCATGAGTTAACATTAACCTTTGGGTATGTAAGGCAAAACACTTAAGTAGCTCGCCAAATAAGTGATCGGTTCCATTGCTCACGAATATTTGTTCGGTTTTTACTTGATACTTCGCAGCTAATTTTGGAATTAAAGGATGGTTGTTGGGTGATGGGTAGGTGGCAACTAAATGCGATGACATGGCGTGTAGGGCTGTTAACGCAAGCGGGCTGCACCCTAGGGGATTTTCATTGCTAGCCATTTTGATAATATCAGTTATACCCTTCTCACGCGCAAGCTCTGCTATTGATTTACCTGGTTTATATGGAACTAAATTGCGAATTCCTTCATGAGGTAGTTGGTAGAAATCAATAGTCATAAACAAATCCTTTTGTGCACTTTTTTACATATTAACTCAAAAACCAAAACATTTCGACATGCCATTTATTTTGTGGTGCTGAATTACAGCGCAATATGTCTATCTAAATTCTTATAAGGCTTGCGTATAACGGATTGTTTCATCGGCAGTTAGAATGGTTTTTAATGCATTTCTTTAATGATTTTCTGTTATCGATATACTCTTAATGAATTGATTAGAACGAGTTGTATAGTAATCGCCAAGGAAATATTATGAGCATAAATAAATTCAATATAACGAAGCCCGTTGGTTGGGCCAAGGCCTGAGGTATCCTCATCTTTTTGAAGCCAATCGAAGCTCCCTTCTCCCGTTTGACGGGAGAAGGGAGCTTCGATTGGCTTCAAAAAGATGAGGATACCTCAGGCCAAGGCCCAACCAACTATTGCCTAAATACCATGATTCTAGTATCCTCGCTTCCGCAGTCCAACCTCAGGAAAAAGTATATGAATCAAGGATTTTCCCTTATTGAAGTGCTATTGGCACTCATGCTCGTGAGCAGCATGGTTTTGGCATTAATGGCGCAGCAACGACAAAGCAAAGACTTACTAAACCAATTTATTAAACGCACGACACTGTTTCAGCATTATGAGGGTGTTTCAGAACAATTTTGGGGTAAGAGATGAAAGCTCAAAATGGTTTTAGTCTTGCAGAAGTTTTAATTAGCTTGTTTTTGGCCTCCTTGATACTTTCAACCTTGACCCAGTATTACCTAAGCAGTAAAAGACACTATCTAGAGGCTCAAAAAATAGTCTCAGATCATTTTGATATACAATGGGTTAGTGATTTATTGTCAGACAGCATTAGGCGAGCAGGATTCACTCCTTGTATTAATATAGATAAGTTACGTTTTAAAAATCCGCAGTTGCACGCCATAATTCTGGATAAGGCCTTGATTGAAGTCAATCGAATGAGTGAGCACTTTTTTGAAGTTTTGGACCTGCCAAATCGCTCCCAAGTAGTCTTACCAGCATCTGCTGTTATAAATCCAAGTAAAAAAATTATCATTGCCGATTGTACCCATGCTGAGGTACATGAAATTGCCGATGTGGAAAAAAATGCCTTTAAGTCGCAGGTAACTTTAAGTAAACCCTTATTATTTCATTATAAAAATCCAATTTATTTTGCGCAATGGTTAGAGGAAAAGTGGTTTATTCGTCCTAATAGCAAAAAAATCCCAGCGCTCTATTACCAATTAGTGCGGGCAGAAGAGCTAACACCTTTAATTCATAGCCTAAGTGTAGAGAAAGAAAATTCACTAGTAAAAGTACTGCTCGGATTAGAAGGAGGTAAATCCAGAACTTTATTCGTTGGAATGCGGACTAATTGATGTTTAAAAACAGTGGTTTCATCTTGGTGATGACTTTATTGACTGTGGCCGTGATTTCCTTATTGGTATTAAGCAGCATGCAACATATTTTGCTTTTTCATAAGGCTATGAATACGTTAGAGCAGCACTATCAACACAGGGTTCAGTTAGAAAGTATAGGCATGAAATTGCTGCAAAAAAACGCATCAACATCCTGTGTCGCTTCTTGGGACTTTGCTAATAAAAGCATGCAAAAACTATTAAATTATGAGGGATGTAGGGTGGAAGACAGTACCGCTCGCTTTCTTTATATCATAGAAGATTTAGGTGAGTTTCCTTGTTTATTAATAAGAGAAAAAAATAAGGTCTATTCCAGCCACCACAAGCGCGTTTCTGTACTGTTGTTAAATGAAGAAGGCAGGGCTGATTCTTTAATGCAATTACGTTATATTTCAGCAATTAACTATTTGGGGTGCACTGAGGAAGAGCAAGAGGTAAGGCCTGGGATTAGTAGTTGGCGTTATTTTGCGGGAATAAGCGACAACGACTTGTAATAAAAAATCTAAAATGAGAAAATGCGCGTTATGAAAACAATAAGACTCCCTTCATTTTTCCCATACTTCGTGTTGGCACTGTTTATCGGCCTGACAGTATGGCGATTTTGGCCTATGCCTATTGAATCCACAAGGGTACGACAAGTAGCCTTTGATGAATTACCCGGTTGGAAGTTAGCCCATTTACAAAAATCCTTACTTACGTTCCAAACTTCTTGTAAAACCTTTGTCAGACAAGATCCGGAGCGATTGGTAGGCACGGAATTTTTTAATTTGAAAGCAAAGGATTGGCAACCTGCGTGTCAAGCTGCTTTACAATTAAACCCTGTTGATGAGCAAGCGGCCCGTGCATTTTTTGAACAATGGTTTGTGCCCGTTGAGTTTTATGAGTCAAAGCCCATTAAAGGTTTATTTACCGGCTATTATTTACCTTTACTTAAAGGTAGTTACACACAATCAGAGCAATTCAATGTTCCCATTTATGAAGTGCCTGATGACATGATTACTGTAGATTTGAGTATGTTTTCGCCGCAGTTTAAAAATAATAAAATTGTCGGGCGTTTGCAGGGTAACAAGTTGCTCCCTTATTATACGCGTGCTGAAATCGATAAAGGCGCAGTTAAGCAACATACGCGTGTCTTATTGTGGGTTAGTAATCCTATTGATCGCTTGTTTATGGAAATTCAGGGCTCTGGCATAGTTGAACTGGAGGATGGTAAGCAAATTTATGTGGGTTATGACGGTCAAAATGGCTTTCCTTACACATCATTGGCTTCAGTATTAATTCGCAAAGGCGTAATGACTCGGGAAAATGCTTCAATGCAAGGAATTCGTGCGTATTTGGATGCACATCCTGAAGAGCGCGATGCTATTATTCATCAAAATCAATCCTTTGTGTTTTTTAGAAAATTAACCATGGATGCTGCTTTAGGCTCTCAAGGAGTTGCGCTTACTCCAGGATATTCGCTTGCTATTGATAAAGAGTGGATCCCCATGGGCGCACCGCTTTGGCTTAGCACTTCAGTTCCTAATAGTAGAAATCCGGATATTAATAAACCCATGCACAGGCTTATGATAGCGCAAGACACCGGCGGCGCTATTCGAGGCAAGATCCGCGGCGATGTCTATTGGGGTGGGGGTGATAAAGCCTCTGTAATAGCAGGCCATATGAAAAATGAAGGTCATTATTGGCTATTACTTCCCAAGTCTTTAAACGCTAATTAAGGGTATTTCGCCAAAAGGTGATTCAACATCAATAGCACTTAAATCCTTCTTAGTTAGCTCACTTGGTACAGGAACTAAAGCCGATTCGTTAATTGGTTTTGCCGTGTTACCCTGTAGGGCTTGTTCCAGAGTAATAAATTTATAACCATTTTTTTTGTACAATTGAATAATATCGTCCAGACAATAACTATTAAGCAAATTAGCATGGATTAACAAAATTTGTTTTACTGGTTTGCCATCGCTTCTTTGTGCCATTTTTTCAGCTCTTAAGGTTTGTTGCCAAATATAGGCAAGATAACGTTTTTTAAATTCAGGAAGATTTTTCAAGCGATTTCTATAGGCAATATGATACAAAGCTGCATTAAATCGGTAATCTTTGCTATCAATAGTGACGGGGGCAATAGTATATTGATTCGCAGCTAAATATTCGCGAACTTTCTGTTTTTTAGGTCCTTTACCTTCGGCAAGGTAAGGAAAGCGAAAATATTTTGGAGCAGTCATCACAGGAGAAAGAACCGTATCCGCTTTAGCAATGTCTTTAATGTATTTATCTACATTAATAGAATTTAAACTTTCATGAGTGTAGGTATGATTGCCTAAGGTAAAACCTTG
The DNA here is from genome assembly GCA_041662885.1 of Legionella sp. GTDB lineage: Bacteria > Pseudomonadota > Gammaproteobacteria > Legionellales > Legionellaceae > Legionella. The sequence continues at coordinate 16,643 of JBAZRP010000006.1, read as the reverse complement.
TTCACGAAAAGTTTTCAAAAAGTCCCATTCATTTTTGGCAACTGCACCACCAATAATGAATCCAGTAGCAGGTACTTGATTATCTACCAGTGCTTTAATAATAGCCATAAATCGTTCTTGGGTTCGTTTATAACTAGAAGGAGTGTTGGTTGCTGAGGCAACAAAAGGTAAGTCATCGATAGTGATTGCAATTTCACGGTCTTGCGCAAAACAAGAAGTCTGAATGCAGCAAAAAAAATAAGTAAGAGCTAAGCAGCGCACTAACATGGCATCCCTCCACCTTTTATTATACGTCCTTCATGGACTTTATTTATTCTTGTATTTTTAACTATAGACTAGGTTTTGAAAAATAACAGTTTTTTTGGAATAGATTTTATAAGAGATTGATTTTACCAGGGTTTCACCTATCATAGGTAGCGACAATTTTAGAGGTAATTTTTTTGAAAAGAAAAGTAGATTACAAAGAGTTAGAGAGTGCGGCTTTAAAAGCGTACAGTTTGTTTGCTCAAGAGATATCAGTCCCAGATTTTCTCTTTTATGTAGTTAGAGACCAGAAAAATGAACTTAAAAAACTTCTTTATAGATTATCAGCAGAAGATGTTCAAAAATTATTATTGGGTCGTGGAACCTGTACTGATTACTCGGGGCGAATATTTGAATGTTCCGCTTATGAATATGCTTACTGGACAATGGACGAGCATATGTGCCGTTTTTTGGAAGGATATATGGATTCGAATACTAAAACAGAAGTGCTCAAACGCTGTTTCTCGATTGAAGAATCTGGTCTTCTCTACCAGCATGCTAGTTCTATAATTAGGGACTCAAAACACTTTGACTTTAAGCCCCTTAAAACAGCATTAAAAGAATATATTGATGGCTTTGATACTTGGTTTGAAGCTGGTGATTGGAAGGCAATGGAGGATGCTTGGATTAAAGTAGGCTTCGCACAGCGCAACACCCCGGTTTATGTAGCTTATGAATATTGCAGACCAAGACGTTCATTTTTCCCGCTACCTGAGTTTAATGAAGAATATTTCCCATGTAGTCTGGTATATACAAATCCATTGACTAATAAACAAGGGACTTGGTTTCCATTAAATGAGTCTATTACAAACAGCCTTGGCTATGATTTTGCCATCTACCGAGGGGATTATACTGGCGCGGGGCAAGGTGAAAGGTGTAATGGCCCACGGCCAAAACATGTTAAGCAAACCGTGATGTTGGATTATCAAGCTATTTGCCAATTAGAAAAAGTTCGGACCTCAGGGCTTGTAGCTTGTCTTGAAAGGCTAAGTTCTATTGAAGAGGCTGATGATTATGCTCAACTTTCTTGAGCTGGTGTTCTAATTAAATGGAGTTGGTGCTGCACGTTTTTAGCTCTGTGAAAAAGCCTTCTTGGATGGGCTTGGTTTTTAGGGAAAGAAGTATCCCTACGATCGGATCGCACATCCATGTGCTCTACGCCCTAAAAACCAAGCCCATCCAAGAAGGCTTCGGTAGAATAGTGCTACAATTTTCTAATGTTATATCGACATTTGTTTCGTCATAGTAGATAAATGAGTAACACCATCTGATAATACTGCCGTTATTTCGCCGTTCATTTGTCTTTCTAACGCTTGTTTTTGTTTGGCTGCGTCGTTTAGTTTTGTTGCGTTGTTGAGATGGCTGTGGATGTTGGTGGATAGGCGGGCAGCAATTTTTGCAGCTGAACGATCGCACCATGCACAAATTTTGGGGCATTTAACCCTGTCCATCATCATTCCCGGTAAAGTCCCATCAAGTAAATAATCTGTAGGGTCAGTTCCCGCTCTTTCCAAACCTTCAAATATATCATCTCTATCATTGTCTAAGGCATAGCGAATTGATGCATCGCGGATGTGGGCTAATTTAAGTTTTGAACATTCAAGTTCTGCTTTAGCGGTTATAGTTGCTTCTAAAGTTCCGCTAGGATCTTTTTTCAATTGTCTTTGGTAGCTTTTTTCACTCACTGCTAATAATTTATCAGCAATTTCATAAGCTAGTGTATTGGGATTGGCATATATCCCAGGGTGTTTGAGAGCGGTTTGTACATCTTCTAAATCACCACACCGAATAAGAGTTTCAATATTATTTACTTTTGTTGCTGTATTTTCATAAGCTAGGTTAAATTGTAGATCAGTTAGAATAAATTCTATGAATTTTTTGGGGTAAGGTTTTGAGAAAAAAGCTGCTTTTAGTAAGGTACCCCATATTGGGTCTACAGAGTTTTTTAAATCTTTCTCTGGATGATCGTTAATAATAGCTTTTACTTCATCATAATGCTTTTTATTGAATGCTGACCATAAGTCTTCTACTAAATTGGGCATTTTACTCTCCGATAAAAATACAAATCCACTAAAAAGTAGACAGCATAGCAATCTTGGCTTATTACTTCAATATTAATGACGATAATTTATCTGATTGTATTTATTTTAGGCACAACAGTAGGGAGGTGGTTGATTTTCCAAATCGTCAATATGATCCAGGATAGCTTCATTTACTTGTCCTAAATCATCGGGGTATGTGCGGGATAAATTTTCAAGAATATTACTTAATTGTTCAAAGCTTTCTTTGTCATTAAATGTTACATTGAGCGTTGTTAAAGACACCTCCGCATCATTGATCATAGTTAACATTGTACTAAGATTTTTTTGTTCGTCTTTGTTGGTGCAATCCCTAATCTGCGATTCCAATTTATTTTTGACTGCTGTAAGTCCTTGTTCTAGATCTAAAAGCAATTGAGGTTTCGCCTCTTTATTCTGTTGGTTCTGCCCACCATTTAATTGTGATTTTTGCATTTCTTCTAACTGAGATTTTAAAATTTTTTGATCACGGATATTATCTTTTTCATCCAAAGCACTTCTGTTATCTGTCTGCACGTATGGTATTGGTGCCGGATCTTCCGGTACGATATCTTCTGCAGGGGGGGCTGATGGTTCCACTATTTGGTTATGTAACTCTGGAATTACTATTGGTTCAGCACTTTGTGCTTGTTGTTTATAATAATCCTCGTCTACTACTGGCGCGCTAGGCTTGTATTGATGTGTACTAGCATTTTGTTTTAGCTCTTCCAAAGTATTAGCTTTAAAGTTAGCTTTAAAGTCGATGCTATCTCTTAGTGAATCAAACTGTTCTTTATATTTAGCTAAAGGCTGATTTGCTTGGAATAGGTGGTTAATTTTATCTAAATCGCTTATAAATTCATTTAATGTTTGCTTTAATTGATCGTGGTTGAAAGAATCTTTATTCATTTTGGAGGGTAGTTTGCGTAGAACTTCAGATTTAAATTTTTCCAGAATTAATTTATCATCATGTTTTAAATCCATCATAGATCGTGTTAGAACTTTATCAAAATCTTTTACATTATCATTAACCTCATCCACCACAAACGCATTCAACCGCCTCATCTCACCTTCTAATTGAGTCAATATTGGTTTAAATCGAGCGTCAGTACTTGCTAATTCTATTTGAACTGTTTGTATGGTTCTTTGGAATTCCTGTTTGCAACTATCAAATTCGTGTTTGAATTCATGAATTACTTTATCTTCGATATCATCAAAGAAGCGGTTGATTTTACGGGTTGCATCATCGTATTTAGCTTTTAAGTAGGTAGCTCTGCGTTCCATCGACTCGTGATCGGGGCTGCCGTCTGCATGCAACCAGCTGTGTTTAAATTCAGATTCTATTTCGCTCATGATAGCGACCATTTCTGTATGAATGCGTTCCGCTTCGTGTTTTATTTCATGTTTAAAGGTACTCACAAAACCTGATTTTGCAATCCGTCCGGTTAAATGCACATGTGCTTGGTGACCTTGTTGATAAACTTGGGCTTGTGCGGCCTGGTACATAAAATTGTATTTTTTATATTCTGAGTATAAGAAGGCATAAGTAGCTGATTTTGGTAAATGTTCAAATTGTTTAAAATCAATGGGGTAAACAACATATAAGGGATCAGCAGAAACTTGCGTTATGGATTCCTTTTTTACTTTAGTTTGGGCTTGTAATTCTAACTCTTTTTTAAGATTCTCTTCAGACTCTAATTCTTTTTCCCGGCTCCCTTTATAATTTCTTTTTTTCAACAAGCCATACAACTCCCAGTATTTTTCCAGTTCATTCTTCAAAAGATAAGCGAAATAGGGGTTTTTTTCCAAAAAATCAAGAATGGCGAAAAATTTTTCATTGTTTAACTGATTGATATCACTATTAATTTTAATACCATTCGCATCTCGATACATCTTATACAAGGACTGAAAAAGTGGGGTATTAAAATCATTAATATCCATATTTAAATTTTCACTTAGTGCCATGGCTACCATTCCAAAGTCTACTTATATAACAATATAGACCATTATTTGACAAAATGCCTTATAGAGACTCACGGATCATGCAATCAACTGACCATTATTTCCTTCAAAATCAATTGGTTAAAAATAAACTTTGACGGGCAAAAATAATACATATACTATGGGCGCTTCTTAAAAAATAGGAAAATTAAGAAGTCAGAATCCAAGTAGTAACAGTGCAACAATACAATTCATAGAAATAGTTAAGTTGGTTATAGGAGATAGCTGTGACGTTTTTTAATGTAATTGCAACACGGGCTCGGTACAAAAAGAGATTCGCTAAAACAAACTGAAGTAGTGTATGGTCAAGCACAAATTTCAATTAATGCAAACGTATTAACTGGTAATTTATTTGTTAAAGATTTCGCTCAAACCTTCGTCGAGCAAGGCTTTCAATTTAATATTGGCTACCAATTCAATAGCCAATCATCATCTCCCTGGCGCCTAAATCAAGGTAAAATAATTGGATCTATCCAAGGCCAGCCTAATACAATTGACAGCTATATACGTGTTGAAGAATCTGACGGACAGGAAAGCACTTATACGTATAATGTAGAGCGTGGCTCCTATGTTAATTTATCAGAAGCAGGTGGCGCCTCAGTACTGACTTATAACCCAGATGGGCATTGGGTTGGATGGAATCCACTAACCAACATTAAAGAAACATATAACCAAAAAAATCAAATCAAAACAAGAACCGATATTTCAGGAAGTCAGTTAAGCTATAATTACGACGCTAGCGGTCGATTAATTGCAATTAGTGGTAACTCAGGTCCTAAAGTGAAGATTGAGTATACTCCACAGCAAACAAGTATTTACACTATCAATGGAAATATAAAGACACTGGTGTCCCAGTATTTATTTGATGGAGCAAATAGACTTATAAAAACTACTGTACCGATAATTGCTGATGACAATTATGAAATTAATTATGCTTATTCAGACAGTGGTCAATTAGAGAGTATTACTCAAAGTGATCAAACCGTAGCTAATTTTGAGTATGATCTATTATCGGATTTGTATCATGTAAATAAACTTAGAGATGGTTCTGGAAATACCTCGGAATTGATTTATTACGATGAAAGCACCAAAGTTTTAGATGCTTTAGACAATGAGCAGCTGTTTGGTATCAATGACTCAGGTTTATTAAAAAGCTATACGCATAATGAACAATTCAATGAATATTTTTATGATGAAGCTAATCGCATTGAAAAAATTCAATACCAAGATGAAACAGTACAAGAGTATAGCTATGATGCTTTAGGTTGTTACAGTAAAATATCGAGGCGATCTGGGGAGCAGACCTTATTTAATCGTGATGCAATAACAGGATTATTGCTGAGTGAAACTAAGGTTATAGATAATGATGATAGTGAACAACAGTTAAATACTTTTTACATCTATAATGATAAACGAGAATTGATTTATAAAATAATGCCAAATGGTGCAGTTACTGCCTTTGCTTATGATGATAAAGGAAACTGTAATAAGCAAAAAATATATTTGGAAACTGTTTTTAATATCAATAGATTAGATAAAGACAGTGTGGTTTCACTTAGTGCGGTAACTGATTGGTGTACCAAACAAAATCAACAAGCAGTTGCATTAACCGAGTGGACTCATACTGCATACGGAGAAAAATCAAGTCAAAGAACTTATGCCACGATTGCTTCTGATGGCTCAGGTATACGCGATAACTTTTGTTCTTATGAAGAATATACTTGGAATTTATTTGGCGATCTTCTTACGCACAAAACCAAATTAAACGCTCAGGAAGAGGCAATAAAATCAGTGGAGTATGATGGTTTGTCCCGAAAGGTCCAGGAAGTTAATCCTCTTGGTCAGATATTAACGCATAAATATCAGGATAATAAACATATAAGCATATTTGCACCCACAGGACTTATAACCACTACTTCATGGGATGCGGGTGGTGATGTTACTGACAAACAAGAACAGGCCGGTGAATGTATTAGTAATACCAAATTAATTTATGATTCTGCCGGTCGTGTTTCTACCATTGAAAAAATAAATGACAGTAAGGAATACCTCGTTCATGATAGGTACAATCGCGTTCAGTTTCGTATTGATAGTGAAGGTAGGGTCGTTGAAAACAAATACGACATCAATAATCAATTAACTCATTGCCTGCGCTATCCAGAGCCAATTAGTTTTATCGATGAGGATCAATTATATTCAGCAAAATGGCTACCTACATTAGAAGGAACTCCTTGTATTGAGTCCTCAATATATGATGCCAGCGGACGATTATTATGTACGCTAGATGGCGATAATTACGTAAAGAAATATTTCTATAATTCAATTGGTAATCACGTTAAAACTATTGAATATGCAATTCCATTGGATTGTACTGAGATACAAAGGCTAGACTTAGAATATCCACCAGAAGTGGAACAATCAACTGAAGATAGAGAGCATAAATATTTTTATAATGAAGCAAGTCACTTGATAGCTTATCAAAATCCTTACGGGCAGGTAATTACCTACAAAAGAAATGCTCAAGGAGATTTGCTACAGAAAACGACTAGTTTAGTTGCTTTACCAGCAATAGTTCATTGGGATGAACAGTTATTAACAGGTGTTGCGCAAAAATCAGAGGCTTATGTATTAGATGCCCGTGGACGATGCTTGCAACATACTAATGCAGAGCATGCTATTAAAACTCAAGTCTGGGATGCTGGTGGCAGGATTACTCAAAGTAGTTTTGGTGGGGAGATTCAAAGTTGTGACTGGGACGTGATGAATCGTTTAAAGAAAGAAACGTCCAGTAATGGATTAGTAATTAAGAAAACTTATGCCCCATGTGGGAAAATTGAAAGCATAATTAAAACAGATGAGATTTCCAAATCAGCCAATCCAAGAGCCGAACATTTTCGTTATGATGGTTTTGGTCAAACAACACATGAGTTATCACCTCGAGCCTCATTGAAATTAAGCGATCCGGCTTTTGCAGCAGATGATACTTTAGTGTCGTCTCTTTGGCAAAATAATAGTGTACATCATGTATACGATCAAGCAGGACTTAAAATTAGTACTAAAGATGAACTAGGGAATAGTACCTATTTCTATTACAATCGTGCTAAAGAACTACGCTTCACTATAAGTCCTACTGGTAGTATTACCGAATATACCTACGATGTGATCTTTCATAAACAAAATAGTATGCGCAATTATGCTCTGCGTCTAGAAGAATCAGAGCTTACTTTACTTTCTGGTGGTATGGTTACTACTGACTTGTTAGAGGAGTTTCATGATAAGCAAAGTGATGAAGATGCAGTTGAAACTATTCGGTACAATAATAGAGGATTAATTGACAAACAAGTCGATGCTGAATTGTTTGAGGCACATAATGTGTACGACGCCTGGCATAATCCTACACGTACTGAACATCAGATTGATGATGATAATCAACTGGTATGCACAATGGAGTACGATAATTCCAATCGACTTGTTAGCAAAATAAAGGATGTTGGCAACATTAATGCAACAGAGACCTGGGACTATCTTGATGAAAATAATGAGGTCATTCATACCGATGCTAATAAGAACAAGAAAAGAACTTTTCACGATAAGTTGGATCGTAAAATTAAAGAGATTAATGCCTTAGGCCATGAGACTGCTTATGCTTTGGATTCTTTATCCAGATTAACTTCTTCAACAGATGCAATGCAAAATACCACTCAATACACTTATGAAAATCATGGTCGTAAAATTATTAAAGCAACTCCTTTAGCCAAAACTATAATTGAAAAAAATGCCTTTGATGAAATTGAAATAGAAGAAAATGCAGATGGCGAGATATGGAAAAAAATCAATGATGTAGACGGACAGTTAAAAACGCGAATCGATCCCGATAATAATATGTATCAAAATAAATACAATATAGCGGGCTGGTTAACAGAAGTAATCGATCCTTTGGATAAAATAACACGCTATGAGCATACAAAAAGTGGTCAAATAAAGAGACAGATTGAGGTTGGTTTAAATGAAGAACGCATAACAAAATTTAAACATAATACTCAAGGACGAGAAATTCAGCGAACTAATGCGAATGAGATGGTTACCCAAACTGTTTACGATAAACGAGGTTTAATAATTGATACAATCATTGATCCCAGTGATTTGGCATTAAGTTGTCGTTATGAATATGATGGTTTAACAAATCCTATCCGAGAAATCAAAGGAAATACTGCCTACCCGGATCAACTAACAAAACAGTTTATTTATGATAATTTGAGCAAGTTAAAATCAGAAACTCTTGATCCTGAAGGTCTAGCGCTCCGCACAGAAATAATTCGTGATCCTCTAGGTAATTGTATTGAAAACATCGATTCGAATGGGCACAAATCACGCACCATTTATGATGCAGCCAATCAGGAGCGATTTCGAATTGATCCTATGGGTGGGGTAATTGGTTATATTCTCAATAAAAATGGGTTTTGTACCGAAGAGCGTCATTATTCCACACCATTGAATCTTGCTGCAATTAGTGATTTTACTTGCTCACATATCGAAGCAGTACTTAATCCAAGTGATGCAGATAAGGTATTTATTTATGTGTATGATGAAGACAATAAATTAGTACAAAGTTTAAATGATTATAAAAAGGTAAGCAGATATTGTTATAACGCACAAGGAAAAAAAACACTTGAGTATTCTTATGCAACACCTATGACTCAAACAGAATTTAAACAAGGCTTACCGGCCGTCAGTCAGCAAGACAGACAAACCGCTTGGTTTTATGATGGACGTGGAAACGAACGATTTACAATTAATGGTGAGGGAATAGTTACCGAGCAAATTTGGAATGGAAAGGGTTGGTTGCTAGAAAAGCGCGTTTATATGATGCCCTGTTTTGATTACACCAAATTCCCTGTTAGAGAAACTCTTAAGCATCCTGAGGATCGGTTTGAGCGCTACATACATGATACTTTTGGTCGTGTGGTTTTTGAAGTCAATGCTGAAGGTTATGTAGTTGAATACGGTTATGATAAAGGCGACAAACCCCAATATACTTGGTTTTATCCAGATAAAATTAAATTACCATCTGAATTTACTATAAACGCACTACGTGCGTTACTACCAGTTAAGGATTCTATTCCGTATAAACAGGTTATCTATGATACTGCTTCACGTAAGATAGAAGCAATTGATGAATTAAAGTATAAGGAACTATTTAAATTAGATGCCTTAGGTAATCTAAGAGAACTAATCGATAAAGGCGGTGATAGCTGGACTTTTGAAGTAGATGGGGCGGATCGTAAGATTGAAGAAGCGACGCCACCAGTTGAAGTAACTTCAGTAACCCTCCAAGGACAATTGATTAAACCAAATGGCAAACAAAGAATTATTAAAAAAATTGAGTACGATGGAGTTATTGAACGAATCATCGAGGGTTATGGTACTGTAGAAGCTCGAACTCTGGAATTTCATCGCAACCCATGTAATCAAATTGAAAAAACAGTGCAATATGGTGTTTATGTTAATGATAAAACAAAAAAACCAAGCAGAATCAATGATGAAGATTATGCTCCAGTTAATAAGAAGCGAACCGAAGCTGCTACTAAGAAAAATCCAAATCTGCACCAACGACTAGAAACACTTGAAACACTTACTACTGTTAACATTCATAATGCCTTCCAAAAACCTATAGTACAATTTGATGAGGCTGGCAATCCTCAATTCTCTATATATGAAGGCGACAAGTTACGTTACAGAATTGATGAAGAAGGTTATGTTACGGCTTTTGAATACAATGTATTTAAAAACATCATCAAAGCTACCCGATTTGATACAGCTATTAGCTTGGATTTACGAGCTTTTTCAGCTACGGGAATCCCGTTGTCAAAAGTTGTCGAAGCTATCAAGACCTCAAACAATGACAGATCAGTTATCATGGAATTTGATAGAATTAATAGACAAACAACAATAATTCAAGACAGCATTTTTGTTTATATTCCACAAAATGCAGGTCCGGCTCTATATGGTGAATGTTCACCAACAAAAATCAACGAGTACAATGCTTTTGGTGAAATTCATACCATGCGTGAATTAGTTGATCCCTTCAATCAGAAATGGGATGTTGTTAGAAAATGGTCTAATCTATCCGGCCATGTAATCGCAGAAGTAAATGGATTAAATTATTTGACTTTATTTACTCGTGATGGATTTGGTAATGATGTAAAAGTTATCGAATATGCCAGAAAATTGAAAGGATTCATTGATCGAGAAACTTCTTTAAGTGAAATTTTGAGTCAACTGGATTTTGATACCGAATACGATCGAATTTATACTAATAAATACAATGCACGCCAGGAATTGGTTGCAACTATTCAAGAGAAAGTCCGATTATACGATCCTGAGTTGGATATTAGTAACATAAATATTCCTGATTTATCCGGCATAAAAAACGTTGAAGACAGATTTGGATATAATGCCAAAGGCTTTCCAGTACGAAAAGAATCATCCCATGGTGCTATTATAATCACTGAATATGATGCCCGTAATCTCCCGATATTAAAAACAAAGCCTCTTCGTAAGCTGGAATCCGGAACAGCTACCCCTGTAACTACGACGGGATATAATGCCTTTGCACAACCGACTCGTGTAACCCATCATAACAATCCTTATGAACAAAAAGCTTATCTTAAAGAAAGTAATGAGGATCAAATACATTTGACTGGTTATGATTCACGAGGTTTACAAGTGATAGCCATTAATCCAGAACGTGCTGTACATTCTCAAAGTTTTAATGAAACTAAAAAATTAGTCTCTTCCTGGATTTGGATAAGTGGTTGGGGTGCAAATGCAGCACTAACTCAGCGGCTGAATCAAACACTCTATGAGTATGATAAACGTGGTATGGAAACTCAAAGTAGTCGGTCTATTGAAACGGGCAGTACTGTTGTCACTGCTACCCGTTATAATGCTTTTGGTGAAAAAGTTGCCCAGGGTAGTGGTGATGGCACGTATCCAATTTATTGGTTACGAGATAAAACAGGTATGGTTTGGCATACCAACGAGCAAAGTGGTGTGCCAACTATTGTATTATCAGATGCTCATGGACAAGAAACTGCGACTTTACATTCAAGGACACATTCCTTGCAAGGTGTTCAAACCGTTAATGCATTAAAATCAATTATAGATTTGGATTATCGAGAGTTACAGCGCTTAGAATTACTCCGTGATGTAAGGGGCGGTATTGAAGCACAACATCTGCCAGCATTTAGTAGTATAAAACTTGATGCGCCAGAGCCTCATCTGACAGCAGTTACTACTGGTACTTCATATCCAGAGCTGGGTTTGATAAGTTTAAGTTGGCCAGTTCCTGACATTGCCGGGTTGAAGCCAGAGGTATTAATTTATCCTAAAGGAAGTGTAGCTGAGGCTAAACCTATAATTGATGTACCAATTATCAATGGTCGTTATGGTATCGATGTAAGTGAATTTACTACTGATGAGTATCATTATCAAATTGATTTTTATTATCAAGATCCTCTGAGTAACCAACGTGAAAGCTCGCCACGTTATCGTACAGATGGTGATGTATTTATTATCACTGAATACTTCACACCCAATCAAAAAAATCTTGTTTGGCGTCAAATTGATGATCAACGTCTGATGTTCTATGGCAATTTGGGTGATGTAACTGGGATAGAATTAATACAGAAGGATAAGTCGTTAGGACGAGTACCACTGACAAATACTGAAAAACCCAATTGCTGGATGATTGATTTAAGTGAGAAACCTTCTGGGCATTATAAGTTTCGTTGTATTCATGGTTTTTCACTATTAGAAGAACAGCCAATAAAGATAGGTACTCCATCAGCAAAAGGGATCCGCCTTGACCGAATAACAACAAATTTCAAGCAAGATTTGCATTTGTATCCATTGAAATTGGATATGGATGTTACATCAAGCTGGGATAATTTGCCTCCTCAGGTTAATAATTTGTATCAAGAACTGATAGTGATTAAAGGAAAACAAACAAAAAATCAAGACTCAAAAGCTTATCCAGATTATGCAACAGAAACAAAGATTGTAGATTTAAAAACAAACAAGTCGGGCAGTTCAACCGCAACATTTCATAATGACTTTAAGATTCCTATCTTATCATTTACCCAATTCTCAACTACAATTTCTCGAAACAGACTTTTTGCTGTTGATTCTAATAATAAACAGTGGACAGTTGCTGAAATTGTAAATCCACTTGCTGGAAACAATACTATTAATCCAGATTTTCTGTACTTGCATGCAGCCGCTGATCTGCCGCAAGTGGACGCATTGCGAGAACGCCATTCAAATGGTGATTTTGGGAAAATGATCGGCTTAAAGCAATGGATTAATAATTCTTTGCGTTGTGCAGGATCGTTTTTTGATAATAGTACATCCTATGAATTAGTTTCATTAAACTCCAGTACACCTGACGCTTTGATGTGTGGTGAAGTCACAATTCATACTGCTAATACTCAAAGTAAACAACTTCTTGTAAAAGAAATTGCTTTGACAAAACCCAGAGTATCTAAGATTAAAACTGAATATAATCGGCCTGAAGACTATTACTGTCAACGAGATGGAATTAATTTTAAATGGATTTTGCCTGATTATCTATCAAATAATTTAGTTAAAGTTAATTTTCAATTACATTTTAAAGATGAGATCTTCACGAGGGTATATGGAGACCGATGTAATTTTGAATACATACTTGGGAAAAGCCACCATACACCATATAATGGGCACTTGTTACTTTTAGATCCAACACTGAATCATTTACCCGATTTTTCCTATTTTAATTTAGCTCATCTTAGTATGTACGTCCAATATAACGAAGATTGGATTCCTCTAATAAACACGAGTAGTTTTACAACTGATCGCACCAAGGACACTAAAAACTTTTCAACTTCAATGAAAGTCAGTGAGGATATACTGGGAAAAAAAATCAGTTATACGGCCTCTAGTACTAAATACATAGAAGGTGATGTTGCTATCTTTGAAGATTCATATACTTTAGTATTCTATCCAGTCCCATCAGATATCGATGAAAATAGCATTAGCTTAGAGTTTTGGGATTTATCACTACCGATTCCTGTTTGGCGCCCTTTAACAGACGCTCAATATACCGGTCATGCTATCTTTGTTCCTGCAAACAGTATCCAACCCGGTGTTTATCAATACCGTCTCAAAGCCAAGAATAAAAATGCTGAGAATATCAATTTTACAGACCTTGTGGATCAAGTTCAGGATGGTTGGGCACTTGGTTCTTTTAAAGTTACTCATGGTAATCAATTAACTTCGATAAATCGAACAATGCCGGATCGTGAAGTCTTACGACCAGTGCGCAAGCAAGAAATCGATCGTTGGGGAAATGTAGTAAGTACCACTAACACTCTGGGCGATACTGTCTTGGTTAACTATAATGCTAAAAATAAGCCTCTGAAAACAACGCAGCCCAAGATTGTTAGTACTGATGAAAACGGCAGTAAAAAGACTGTGGCACCCAAATCGTACACTATTTATGACCTTAACGAAAAGGTAGTTACACTGGTAGATGCTAATGGTCATATGACGTACCATGAAAGAGATCTGGATGGTACAACCCTAAAAACAACACTTGCAGATGGCTCATTTAAACAGTTTATACTTGATATATTTGGTAGAACTCTGAAGATTCGTGATCCGTTTGATAAGGATACTATCAATCAATTTAATAAATGTAATCGAGAAGTAGTACGAATAGATGCCAATGAATGGAAAACAGGTTTCAGTTATAATGAGCTTGGGGAGCGTTTGAGTACTACTAATGGAAATATTGAAACAGAGCGATTTGATTATCTTCATCCATCAAGAAACGTAACGCATCATTATCTACCTGAAGGAGATGCATATTTAACTATAAATGATTACGATCATAACGGCATTCTTATTAAGGAAGAATTACCTGATCATAGAAAAAACACCTGGGAAGTTGATGCATTTGGCAATATTCGTTCGCATACTGATTTAGGTGGTGCTGTTTATACATATACCCTAAATGAATTTTATCCAACTGAATTGTTGCAGTTAAAAAGTGAGAATGGACAGCATGGGGATCGCATGTCGATGGATGGGACAACGAAACCCATGTCTAATCAGGATCTGGTTCATCAATACGATGAGGCTTCTCATTTACAGACTATTTTAGATAATGCGCTGGCTTTAACTACTGTATATCGTCTCGATATCGAAGGAAGGCGTGCGCGAGAAACTTTTATCGCCAGTGATGGACACATTCATCAAGCAGTTTTAATGAAGTGGAATGCTTTGGGTTGGATAGATGAGGTTCAAGATGCAATCATGCAGGTTAAATATGGATATGATCCAAAGGGAAACCGACGATCAACACTTGCTTCGGTATATATGGATGGTGATTGGTGTTTGTCTGAGGAAGAAAACTGGTACACATACACCGCGTCAGATAGTATAGCCATTAATCGTGGTATATTAAAAAATGGTAAAATCCAAATTGCATCCAAGCACGGAACCAAGCTTATATATGATGAAGCCGGTCGTCGTAGGTATGAGCATACTATCAACTCACAAGGAAATGATGTACTTAAAACTTTATTTTATCATCCCAATAATTTATTAAAATATACACAAAGTTCTATCAATGGGATAGCCGATTATGAGTACGATGGTAAAGTAGCGCGTCGAAAAGTGTACGCAACTAAAAATACCAAGCAAGAATATGTCTATTCTCATAATGGATGGCTCACGGTAGAGCGCTTTACCAATGATGATAAAAAATTCAAGACTAAAACTAAATATGATCTTAATTTGCTCGGATATCCCGAACAGCAAACTACTACAGTGTATAATTTAGATGGAGATTATATATACGAGGATAAAATAAAAACAGAATACGTTCAATTTGATACTGATAGGGTTTCTCTTATTTCTGGTACTCGTTATCCGAAGGAAGGAGATAAAACTCTATCAACTACCAGATCATCATACGATCCAAATGGTACTATTGAAACAATAGTCGGAAAGGAGCAAGAACCACGGCATTTTATTACCAATAGTAATAACCGTATTATTCAAAAAAGTTTAGGGAAGGACAAAAAAGAATTTTATTTCTATACCACATCAGATCAACCTTTGGGTCGTTTTGGCAATATACCTCAAGAATCTTTGAAAAAAGAAGTAACCAATATTGATTTTGATTTAAATTATCATCCTGTAAGTGAGCATTTTCCGCCACCAACGCCAAGTGTTTGCAAGGTAATGCCAGGTGATACGTTCTCAAGTATTTCAGAGCGTATGTATGGGGATGAAAGTTTTGCAAATTTAATTTCGGATGTGAATGGATTTCGTAAAGACGAGTTACCACCTGTAGGATTAACACAGCTAATACCTAATATAGTAAATACCAATCTTCACAATTGGCAAGGACACTATCCACTGTATAATCCTAGCGCAATTATAGGCAGTTTATACCCGCATATGCCTATGCCCAAGCAAAAAATACAAAAGCGAAAACAACCCCCATTTTGGCACGTTCTAGTAGAAGCTATAGTCAGTGCTGCGATTTTAGCCTTTGCCCCTGAATTTGCTGCAGCATTCTCAGGAGTTTTAGGTCAGTTATTAGGTGAAGCTTTAGGCTTTGCTTTGGCAGGAGCTGCATCGAATTTAATGCAACAGGAATTGGCACTAGGATTTGGCGATCAAAAGGAGCTTTCCTTAACCTCAATAGGTCAAAGTGCCTTATTATCCATGGGAACAGCGGGTATTGCCAAAGGCTTAAACATGGATTTAATGCGTTCCCCGCAATACCGAAATCTTTTTGATCAGGCAATCAAGAATATTGAATTAACGATCGCCACCCAGGGATTAAGCTTTGCTACCGGCCAGCAACGACATTTTGATTGGCGGGTGTTGGTAGCAAGTGTTAGCAACGCCATGGCGAATGTTGGTGCAGGTAAAATGGAGTTTACTAACCATTTTTTCAATGATGCACTGGCTACGGCATCTTCATCCGTTGCCTCAATTGGTATTTATAAAATGGTAGGGGTTGATATAACTTCAGAAACGATTGCTGCTAACACACTAGGCACCTTTATCGGCAACCAACTAGCAGCGCAAGCCAAACAACACTATGCAGAATATCAGGCGAAGAAGTATCTTGAAGCAGAGTACCAACGCTCCCAAATTCCTGAAATTGGACAGGAACTGGAAGCCTCAGAAAGAAGATTTATAAAATCGGTAGTAGCCCACCCACAC
>JBAZRP010000005.1:0-55704 GCA_041662885.1 Legionella sp. | reverse complement strand
AAGAGCAACAAGCTCCAGTAGAAAACAATGCT
Organism: Legionella sp.; assembly: GCA_041662885.1. Classification (GTDB taxonomy): domain Bacteria; phylum Pseudomonadota; class Gammaproteobacteria; order Legionellales; family Legionellaceae; genus Legionella. Next base: position 55,672 of record JBAZRP010000005.1, on the reverse strand, counting down.
TGTGGTGCAGTTGTAGAAGAGCAACAAGCTCCAGTAGAAAACAATGCTAATGATGCAGTTGTAGAAGAGCAACAAGCTCCAGTAGAAAACAATGCTAATGATGCAGTTGTAGAAGAACAACAAGCTCCAGTAGAAAGCATTGAAGAAAAGGAAAATGAAGATCTGCAATCAGATACTCCATCAAGTCCAACTAATGTAAATGGTGAAACAGATAAGGCTATTGATCTTGTCTTTGTTGGTGCTTCAGATGTAGTTGATGCAGATAAAGAAAATCAACAACAGCAACAACAACAAGTAACACAAACACCTAATCATCCAACGCCTACTAAATCTGAGGTTGATCCTGAGCTGGAATCCGTGTTGTCTAGAGTTAAATTTAATCAACATCTTGCATTTATTACCAATAAAATTGAGGAATACAGTAAGCGCTCAGGTCAGTTAAATAAAGATGCATTGGCTGCCGCAGAGATTCTTAATGAAAGTTTGAATTTAGCTAAACTGGCTTTCTTGAATCCGAAAAACACAGATTCTGTACAAGATAAAGTTGTAGAATTCAAAAGAGCCTGTAGCGTTGCAATTACTGAAGCTAGTGAAACTTTAGATCTACATCGTGGTTGGAAGCAAGTTTTAGCTGATTTTGCAAGTCTGATAGTATCAGTTTGTACTTTAGGCATAGCAAACTTTGTTACAAAGAAAGGCATATTTGACTTTTTCCCAAATCAGAAAACACATGCTACTCAAATACTTGATGATTTTACTAAAGATTTAACTAGCATAAATGATACAGGTATAGTTTGTAATTAAGTTAGATAATAAAAGGTCTCATGCATCTCTTGATGGGACCTTTTATCAATCATCTTGTAGGTCAAGGTCTAAATGAAACACAGTCGGTAATTAAGTAGGCTTAGGATTATCACCATAATGTCTTTTATTGTCCTGTACTTCTCTCATCTTATTCTTAATAGCAGACAGCTTACTTTCTGTAAATCCTAAATATTGATACCAAAATAAACCATATTGAGTATCCTTATTATTATATTTATAAGCACAATACCCAGCTATTAATTTCGTAGTTGCTTCAGTAGGGTTTCTGCCATTATCTTTTGGGATATACGCAAGATAAATTATTTTAATCTCCATATGAGTCGTTTCGACTCAATAAAATACAGGTTCGTAATAAAAAGGCACATATTGTACCATGGAGTATCTCGGTAGTGAAGTCTAAGATGGTTAAATTGAATTTAGCATAAGTTTAATATTCCCCCATGAGGGGAGAGATGATCCGGATCGCTGCTACTCAGTCAATGAATGTAGGTTGGGCCTTTGGCCTGAGGGAGCCTCACCCTTTTGAACCCAACCAAAGCTCCCTTCTCCCGCTTGCGGGAGAAGGGAGCTTTGGTTGGGTTCAAAAGGGTGAGGCTCCCTCAGGCCAAAGGCTCAACCTACATCAAATTGAATTCCTTAATAAATGGCAGCTAAGGTTTGGCAGTTTATTTCAGTATAGAGTTATCCATTACTGTTTTCGCCTGATCTTCCAGATGTTTAGCAATAGCAAGCTTGTATTCTGGATACTTGTTTGCTAGAAATCTGGCAGCTAATAATGCAGCATTAATTGCTCCGGCTTTACCAACGGCTAAAGTACCTACAGGTATTCCTGCTGGCATTTGCACTATCGATAATAGGGCATCTAAACCATTAGTGAAGGTCGAGGAGGGCATTGGGACCCCAAGTACTGGCAGCGTAGTTTTTGCTGCTACCACTCCTGGTAGATGTGCTGCTCCACCAGCTGCTGCAATGATTACTTCGGCTCCTCTTTGTTGGGCTGATTTTAGGTATTCAAATAGAGCATCAGGCGTCCTATGTGCAGATAAGGCACGGGCTTCGTTGGGAATGCCTAATTTATCCAACATCAGACAGGTTTCTTCCATAATGGTCCAATCAGATTTTGAACCCATAACTACGCTTACTAAAATTTGCGACATAATTGTTCCTTTTTAAAGATTAAAACTAGGGACGTAGGTTGGGCCATTTGACCTGAGGGATCTTCACCTTTTTGATCCCAATCGAGCTCCCTTCTCCCCTCGGGGAGAAGGTGCCCGTAGGGCGGATGAGGGTTTAGCAAAGTGGCATTGACAAAAAAATATCATTACCGTCACCACCCTCATCCGCCCCTTCTCCCGTAAAACGGGAGAAGGGAGCTTCGATTGGGATCAAAAACGAATCGATCCCTCAGGCCATTAGACCCAACCTACGTTGTTGGCTATGAAACCTTAATGCTACTTGCAGTCCCTCTTGCTATAATCCCAGGATTATACATTGCTTGGGCATAGGCAGGTGGTACAGTAAATGTTCCCGTATTAGTAGCTTTAATTTTATATACCAATTCTTTAGTACTCGAATCAACTGGCCCGAAATAAATAATGCGGTCCTCGCGCACAGCTACATACTCCATGCCGTCGATTTTTACTGAGTCAATAACCACTTCAAAACCACCGGGAAGTAAATCTACGATGGAGATATTATTCAAATACGCATTATTTAAAGCACGAATATGAATATGTACTTCAAGTTCACTACCCAAACTAGTGTCGGTAATTACATTGCCTTTAGCATCTCTAAATTCTTTAAAAATCTCCATCCCTTGTTTTATCGCCTCAGTTGGTACTGTTTTATCAAATCCAGCTTGGATCAACTGATAGAAAAGTGGTTTTTTATCCGGATTATTTAAACTAATTGATTGGACTGATGTATCCAAATCTAATTTTATATTCTGCTTCATATCAGCAGAAATAGTTTTTTGTTGTTTGTCAGCAAAATGCTGCGTTATAGAAAAGCTACTAGTGTTAACATTTGGACTATAAGCAATTAGGGCCAAACTAGTATAACCAGCCAATAAGGTATCGATTTGATCATTATTCATGGCTGCAACCAAATTCAAAACCAATTTATCTCCAAGTTTTGGCAGTTTCTCTGGGAAATGCTTCGCTAAAATATACAGATATTGGGCATCAGCTATAGTACTGTTATAAAAATCAGTATTGGTATTCTGATTTGCTTGCGGACGATAGAGACTAATTAATTGCTCAGCATCCTCATAGCTTTTAAGCATTTGGTAGGAAGCTGCAATATAAACAGCAGTTAAGTCTTTATGCCAAGCATGGCTCTTATCTTGTTGCAAATACATTTGTAAATGAGCTAAATAATTACTGGTAACCAGCTCAATACGCGTTAATAAATAAATGGCATAGGCTTGAATTCTAGCTGAGTCTAAGCTTGTGGGATTTTGACCGGCCAAATCCTTCAAAAAGGCAATGCCTTTATAAAATAATTCATCAGAGACTGGAATTCCTTGAGCTTTTGCTTCGATTAAAAAGTGCATGGCATAAACAGAGGCAAAAGTATTATTTTGATTATCAGCTAAGCCTGGCCAATAACTAAAGCCGCCATTGGACATTTGCCTTTGACTGAGCATTTGCAAACTTGCATTAATACTTTCATCTATTTTATAGTCGGTTTTATTAAACCACCCTTGAGCATCCATTGCTAACAAAGGAAATGATTTGCTGATTAATTGTTCGGTACAAACAAAAGGAAAGTTTTTTAAATAACGCTGCAAACCAAAGACTAATATTAAAGGACTTGGCGACATAATTATTTCCGACGTTCGGTATTCAGGAAATAGCGTTTGTATCAACGTTAATGATTTAGTAGCATCGCTTGTCATACCGCTAGTGAGAAAAGTACTAAATGGATTTGATGGTCGAATGCTTAAAGTACTATTGATAGAGCCAATCTTGGTTCCCGACTGGACCTTGAACGTTAATTGAGCTGAGCCAAGTATTGATTTAGCTCGGACTTTAAAGCGAACTGTTTGTTCACGACCTTCAGCAATTTCCAGATTTTGTTTTTTGGTATCGATTAACTCAAGTTGATTAGAAGATTCAAGCTCCACTTGAACAGGAGCATGATCACCTGAGTCCTTAATATTATTAGCAATACTTGCTGAAACTTCGAACTCATCACCAGGAGAGGCAAAGCTTGGGACATTGGGATTTATTATAAAATCGCCACGCACTTCACTTTCAGTTTCACCTGCACCCACAGCATCGGCTGCAACTGCAACAGCCATTACTTTTAAACTACCATTGAAATAATCAGGAATTTTATAGTTCAATTGGCGGCTAGTATTATCGGTATCAATAATCCCAGACCAAAACACCACTGGTAAATCGGTTTTACGTTTAAATGGATTTAAATGACCAGCAAATCCAGCTTCACCATCGTCCCCACCTGCAGCAGAAAGCTCTCGATCTTGAATGAATTTTGGTAGTATCTGATCCACAGTTTGTTGGGTATTTACTTCCAATGCTCGTTTTTGAAAAAAGAACGCTAAAGGATCCGGCGTTTCATAGCGAGCAACTTGCAATATACCTTCATCAACGGCAAAAACTATAATTTTACCCGGTTTATCGCTTTGGTAATTTATAGTTAAGTCGTCACCTGGCCGAACAACTTTAGGTGTTTGTAAGTCAATTTTGATAGCATGGCTATCATGATTTACTGTGAAAGGCACCACACTATAACTGAGAGGGCTAATGAATAATTCAGGGGATTCCCAATCGCGAATAAAGGCGACATTAATATAGCCATTCCCTTTAAAGTCTGCAGGAATTTGTATGGTTTGCATGGAATTGCTGGTTTCAGATTTAAACCAGGAAGATGCAAATACTTTATCACGCTCGATAGTGATTAACCCCGAGCCGGTGTAGGGTGCTGTGATTTGGATTTCTATAGTTTCATTTGGTTGATATTCGGTTTTATTTAACTTAATAGCAAGCTCGGCATTTTTAGCCAGCGGTTTTTGGCTAGCACCGACGATAGAAAACTTTGATTGACTTAAAACGGTATTGTTTTTATCTAAAATACTTAGGGTGTAATCACCTATTTCTTGGGTTGGTAAATTATAGGAAGTGCCTTGCTCAGAAATTTCAAAAGCTTGGCTGCTTACAATGCTGGATTGGATAATGGATTGATACTGATAGGTTCCATTATCCTTTTTTACTAAAGTAGTTACCGGATGTAAGGATATTAATTGAATCTTTAAGTCTTGTACTTTTTGTTTCTCTACTTGAGGATTAAGAGCAATGTAATGCAAGGAACGAGTGGAATTTTGTTTAATAAAATTCAAATCGCCATCAGCCTTATAACCAACGAAATAGGGCAGAGGACTGATTAAGGCTTTGACTTGAGTGCTGACACTTCGACCGCCTTCAGCTTCAAATCCTTCAGCAAAGAAAGTCATTTGATAAGTGGCTTTTTCAAAGCGGTCAAGATTTAGGTCGAATTCTACCTGACCTTTATCATTGGTTTTGAGGTCGCTCAATGTTTCAGAATAAACTTTAGCAGGCTTTTTCGGATTTTTGAGCGGATCAGCAAAGACGTAATCTGCGTAGTCCGAAAACTCTATCTCTTCTGGAGTTAGTAAAATTCTACCGCTAATGCGTCTATCAGTAGCTGGGGCTCCGTACAGATTCCATAAGGATACCTGGGCTTTTAAACCAATAGGAGAATTCCAGCCATCAGCGGGTTTAGGGAATAAATTGGAGCTAATACGCATTCTATCGGGTTGAAATTCAGCAAGTTTAATTGTTGTTGAGCCAAGCAAATTTTGTGGGTGATCGTCTTTTACCAGATATAAATTCACTTGATATTGACCGGTTGGGGACTGAACATTAGTAGGGAGGTCTAATTCCATATAACCGGTTTCGTTTAAAGTTAATTTCTGATCTTTTATGGTGGCGCCGCGAGCATCGGTAATGCTTGCTTGCAATGGTAAGCCGGCTGCTTGTGCTTGGGCATAATCTTGTTTCACTATCATGCCTATATGAGCTGTATCGCCTGGGCGGTAAATACCGCGATCTGAAAACAGATAGGCACTTAAATTGTGGAGTTCCTGATCATTAGTATATAAACCACCAATATCAAATTTGCTGAAATTTAATTGACGGTTGCTATTCGCAAAAGGAATGAAAGAAACATCATCATTTAAATTCGCTAGATATACAGTAGGCTCTCTGTCTTCGATAAAATCTTTAAGATTGGGAAACGTTACCCGCCCTTGGGCGTCAGTCATGCGTGTTAATATAGGCAGACTATTTTTACCCAATATACTTACATTCACACCCGCAACTGGAACACCTTGTGTAATGGATTGAACGAATACATCATGGCTGCCGTCTTTATTGTCTTTAACTAATAAACCTAAATCAGTGACAAGAATAAGACGTGATGATTTTACATCCAGGGCTGTTTTATTTTGTAAATCCCAACCGGTTGCCTGGATTAAAAATAAGCCTTTGGGCCCAAGGCCTGAGCTGTTCTGTGCCAAGTATTTGCCTACATCAAGAGCGGTATAGTGTTGTTTACTCGGGTCATTGGCATCAAATTCTTGTGTGTCTGTGAAAATTTGACTAATGTTTTGTTGATTAAAGGACGGGTTGTTAAAATAAGGGTTATTAAAATCACCATGAGTTTGCGTAACTAATTGGTTGACATTATCAGGAAGAACCCGCGCAAAATCAAAACGAACAGCCGGTAGGCCTCGTACTAAGACGGATAATTTTTTCTCACCACTTAAAGCTAATAAAGAACCTTTATGTAAAAAACTAATTTCTTTGGGAAGTTCTGGTACTGTTATCACACCAGTATATTCAGTACTTAAATTAAAATCGCCAAATCCCTTTAAGCCTTTATCAATTTTAATAAATAAATAGCGGGGAGTTGCCGTTACAAATTTAAAACTGTGTAAGCTCGAATAATTAAATTCATTAGGTATCGCTTGCTTTTCCAGTGGGCTTGATAACGCAAGAATAGCATCAGTTACTTCCCCTGGATTTTGCCATTGATAATTGGGTTTTGCTGCCTCTACCTTACTAGCGGGATAATCTTTAGGTAACACATAAATATGGACGTGCTTATTAAATTCTTGATCGTTAACGCCTAGAGTAGTTTCAATGGTCACTACTTGTTCGGGTCGATCCTGATTGTTGCGGATTATGGATGCGCCAGCAGATACGATTTTCATAAAATTGCTGGAATCAGGTATGAGCATATTTTTACTTAAAGACTCTGATAAAGCACCTGAATTAGTCGATGATTGGATATTTTTATTCAGCTGCAAACGTAAAAAACGTGCCTTATCTTTGATTTGGATGGGAGCGGAATGCAGGTAGGCTACGCGTTTATGCGCATCATAAGTATAGGTAAAGGCCAGACTTTCAGCATTCTTATCCAAACTGCCGTTTTTAATGGTTTCATAGACAAGCTGGGTATTCTTTTCCAAACTTGTGGTATTGACAGGAAAATTAAATTCTATAGTGGCAACACTGTACTTAATTTCTGAATTGACCGGATCTTGATAGAGCTTGAACTCGCCAATCTTGGCGGTAAACTCTTGAGTGGAAAACTCAAAATGATACGAGCCCATATTGGTATGTGCTGCAAAAAAGTCTTTAGAAAAGCTGATGCTGTACTTTTGCCCTGCAGGCCAATCCTCATCCGGGGTAAATATCAGCTGACTATCCGTATTCCACATCCATTGCCCGGCAATGGCAGGATTTATGCTAAACCCCTCGGTAACCTTTTTTCCTATGTTGTTAATTGGTGCAACGGATTGTGCTGTGAATTCATTATTTTTAATCCCAAAATCAATAATTAAATTGCCAGGTACTAAGGTTTCTTCGTTGGGTGTTATGTTAGGGGCGGATATCTGAGCGGTAATGTACTGCGGTTTGGGTAGGTTTTTATACCAAATACCCGTATCTATCAAAGCGGTTACTAAGAATAAACTGATGACCACAGTGGACCAAAATTTTTTAGGGGCAGTGCGGGCCTTTTCGCGCAGCTTATTCAACCAGGAAGGACTACTCCAGCTAATGGAGCCGAATAGAGATTTTAAAACGGTGCTAATTGGATTGTTCATAATTTTAATCCTACTTGACATGCCTGTATATTAGGTTTCTAATTCCTGGAATTTATTGAGCCATGAAGCGCATTTTTCGTGATTAAAACGCCCCGACTTATAAAGTGTATTAGCATAATCTTTGTTGCTCTATTTGTCAGTGGGGTTTTGATATTATTTTTTTCGCCAGTGCCGCCTTTGTTGGAGGGAGTATCCTTTTCTAGAGCAGTTTATGATAAGGATCAGCATTTGCTGCGCTTGAGTTTAAGCCAAGATGACAAATTTCGTTTGTATACTCCCTTACAAGAATGCGCTCCGCAATTGATTCAAGCGACTTTATTGCAAGAGGATCAGTATTTCTATAATCATTATGGAATCAATCCGGTTTCTTTGCTTAAAGCCTTTTGGCAAACTTATGTACTAAAATCACGCCGTGTTGGCGCCTCTACTATAACGATGCAATTGGCGCGGATTCGTTACGGCATTAATTCCAAAAATAGCTTGGGAAAATTATGGCAAATTGTTAGAGCATTGCACATTGAGTTGCATTATTCCAAAGATCAAATATTAGAAGCCTATTTAAATTTGGCACCCTATGGTAGTAATATCGAAGGAATTGGTGCTGCCAGTTTAATCTATTTTGATACACGAGCTAAATCCTTAAGTTTGCCTCAAGCCATTACTTTGAGTCTTATCCCGCAAAACCCTAACAAGCGTGCGCGCGCCACACCTGAGTTAAATGCTAGTCGTGTTTTGTTATTCGATCGTTGGCTGCAATTGCATCCTCAGGATAAAGATAAACAAGTATTTTTTAATCTGCCTTTAGAAATGCATACCATTCATGAATTACCTTTTAAAGCACCGCATTTAGTGAATACAGTTTTAAAAACGAACTCCTTTCAGACCATTCAAACAAGTTTGGATTTGCGCACCCAGGAAGTGGTGGAACGAATTACCCGTCATTATTTGCAAAGAAAACATGGTTTAGGTGTTTTTAATGCAGCGGTCTTATTAGTAGATACGCGTGATATGCAAGTCAAAGCTTTATTGGGTTCTGCGGATTTTTTTGATAAATCCATTAGTGGGCAGATTAATGGTGTTGAAACGAAACGTTCACCTGGTTCTACTTTAAAACCGTTTATTTATGGTTTAGCTATCGATCAGGGTATTATCCATCCCAATACGGTTCTAAAGGACGTACCCCATAGTTTTAACGGTTATAATCCTGAAAATTTTGATTATGATTTTATGGGGCCAATTAAGGCAAAAGATGCCTTGGTTTTAAGCCGAAATGTTCCGGCAGTGTATTTATCAACTCAATTACACGCTCCCAACCTGTACCAGTTTTTAGAAGCTGCTCAAGTGAGTAATTTAAAACCTGAATCTCAATACGGTTTGTCTTTAAATTTGGGCGGGGTTGAGTTAACTATGAAAGAGTTAACCGCCTTATATGCAATGTTAGTGAATGAGGGTGTTTGGCAGCCTATTCATCTGCAAAATCAGCATGGCAGGGTGCTTAGTAAGCGTTTATTGAGTCCTGAAGCCAGTTATTTGGTTTTAGACATGTTAAAAAATACAGATCCCGTAAGTCAAACTAGTGGTTCTTGGAAAACAGGTACTTCCTCAGGTTTTAGAGATGCATGGACTTTAGGTACTTTTGGTCCTTACGTTTTGGCCGTGTGGATTGGTAATTTTGATAATAGCGCCAATCAAGCTTTTGTGGGCAAAGATATTGCGGCACCCTTATTTTTTGAATTAGTACATGGGATTAAACAAGAACGTGGCCCTTTAATTTCTTTGGAAAAAGATCCAAAATCCATGCACTTGCAACAGGTGCAAGTATGTAAAGCATCTGGAATGTTACCCACAGCTTATTGCACTGATACTGAGGCTACTTGGTTTATTCCTGGTAAATCACCGATTAAAACCGATACTATTTTCAGAGAAGTTGCTATAAATCCAGAAACGGGTTTAAGAACCTGTCATATTGATGAACATACGCGTTTTGAAATTTATGAGTTTTGGCCCTCGGATCTTTTGAAAATTTTTAAAGCCGCTGGTATTCAAAGGCGGACACCACCGTTTTTTGAACCGGATTGTTTATTAACAGAAACACATGGTTTGAGCCCGGAAATTACTTCACCGCAAGCGGGTTTAAGGTATGTGATTCGCGTCGATCAAAAGCAAAACAATACTATCCCTTTGACAGCAGTCACAGATGCTGGGATAGAATTTGTATACTGGTTTATTAATGAAAGTTTTATTGCCAAAACCAAGGCGGATGAGCCGTTTATGTGGCCGGCAAAACCTGGAAAATTTATGATAAGGGTAGTTGATGAACATGGTTTAGCAGCTGCCAGAGCTATTGATATACGGTTGGAGACTTAAAATGGAAAATAAACGTATTGTATCTGTGGATGTATTTCGTGGTATTACAATAGCTTTAATGATACTTGTGAATAGCCCGGGAACTCGATTCCCTTATCCTCTTTTGGATCATGCTCCTTGGAATGGCTGTACTTTTGCTGATTTAGTATTTCCTTCTTTTCTATTTATAGTGGGCCTGACCATTGTTATTAGTATGAATTCTTATATCACTACTAATAAATTCCAACTCTCCAGGAATATATTAAAGAGAAGTATCATTTTATTTGCTATAGGTTTGTTGTTGAATGCTTTGCCCAATCATTTTGAATTAGCCAGTTTTAGGTTTTATGGGATTTTGCAACGTATTGCCGTATGTTATTGTATTTGTGCCTTTATTTATTTAAATACCTCAGTTAAAACTCAAGTCCTGGTTTTTTTAAGTTTGCTTTTAGCTTATTGCTGGCTTATGACTATGGTTCCTGTTCCTGGTATGGGCGTCAATGTTTTAACTGCAAATGGTTCTTGGGTAGCTTATGTGGATCAAATGTTATTTTCTTCTAAGCATTTATTAGACGTAGTTTATGATCCCGAGGGGTTTCTTAGCACCATTCCCGCTATCGCCAGTACTTTGTTGGGAGTACTTACTGGCAGTCTCTTGCTAAGCCACTTCAGTAAACAAGAAAAAATGTGTGTAATGATAGGCTTAGGATGGATACTTTTGATTTTGGGTTGGCTTTGGAGCTTTAGTTTCCCAATTAATAAGAATTTATGGACTAGTTCCTACGTGCTGTGGAGTGGGGGATATGCTTTGTTGGCATATGCCTTGTGTTATTTGATTATTGATATTTGGGATTATCAAAAATGGTCCTTACCGTTTAAGATTCTTGGCATGAATGCTTTATTTATTTTTGTTTTGCATGTTGTATTATTAAAACTGCAAGCTTTGTTTTCATATAAGTTACACAATGGAAGCACTGGTAATTTACGGCATTATATTACGGATTTATTGTTTGCAAATTATAGCCCACAAGCAGCTGCACTTTTGTATTCTATATTTTTTCTTGGGGTAAATTTTTTAGTTGCTGCCTTTTTGTTTAGAAGGAAAATATTCATTAAAATCTAGTGGTTACTACCTATCTCATCGTGACTTTCCATCTCGTCATCCCGAGCATCAGGTACGTCATCCCGAGCATCAGGTGCGTCAGTCAAGTACGTCATCCCGAGCGTATGCGAGGGATCTCCCAACTGTGTCAGTTACAAAAAATATTTTCAATTTATTTGTTCTCTTAATACTCCCATAAGAATATGTATGTACAATATAGGCAAATTTATGGCATTTATTGAGAGGTTTAAAATGCAAAATAAAGATGAAACTACTAAAATTACTAATATTACCAGCATTGATATGCAGAATGCTGCCTGGAAAGCGGCAAATTTTTCCACTGTTGCCTTTGTAACCAGTGCTACTATTATTGCAGTTCAAAACCCTTTTAAGTCGGTGTTGGTTAACTTAAGCAAATCAGGTACGTTTCTGCCGCCAAGCAGCGGTGGCTTACTTGGACTTGGACGTGCTCTATATGCGGGTACTTCGGCTTCTGCAAGTTCTTCACTTTTAAGAACTGGTTACGTAACTGGTACCAAAACTATTGTTAATCCGGATGAATCCAGAAAAGATGATAGTTTGATGATACGAAGCCAAAACTCAAAGAAAATTAATATTCAAACTGGTGGTCTTGTTGCATGTATGGCTTTTGGTGATGTGTTTGTAACTAATATTTCAGATAGCTTATCTCAGTTGAGAAAGGTTCCTGGTTTATTACCTACTAATTTCAATTGGAAAGTACCTCATAATGCTGCACAATTACTGAAAACTGGTTTTGGTGCCCGTTACCTTGGAGGGATGGTAAACTTCACGGCTTTATGTTTTCTAGAGAATGAAGTTTCCAAAAAAATGCCCTTTGAAGATCAGAAAGTGAATCACTTTGCTGCTGGAACAGCAAGCGGTATGGCTGCTGCGGTAATTTCCTACCCTTTTTCTGCATTTAGAGATCATTTATTGGTTCAATCTAAAGTTGAGTCTGGTTTGTTGTATACGGAAAGTGCTTATACCACTGTTAAGACACTATTTAATTCTTTACTTATTAACCCGACCAACGCATTAAAAGAATTTGGGAAAGTAGCTGCTAAACAAGCTCCATTACGTATGTGTTTGACTGGTATTGTTTTTGGCTTGGTTGCCGGCGTTGGTGAAGCTATGGGTTCAGAACCTTTGAAAGCAGTCGTTCCAGAAGAATACCAACCGGTTTCAGGTGCACGAAGTTCACACGGTTTCTTCTCAAATACGGATAAAAATGCTGGAGCGGCACCTGCTATACCAAATGATGCAAACACAGTAAATAAGACCAATGGACCTTCACTTTAAAGCTGTTGAAAAAGCAATTCTCTTTTTCTAATAAAAAAGAATTGCTTTTTTTACTAAAAAATGTATGATTGATTAAAGACAGCTTCTGTAAAGAATGTAAGGATTTAATATGGTCAGCTCATTTTTTAGATTTTTTGCTAAACCAGCTAAAGAAGCTATGGTCAATACAGCTTATACTGTTGCTGCTACTGGGGTTGGGACTGTTACCTATCATTTAGGAGCACATGCATTCGAAGCCACCGCTAATATTTTTCACAAAACAACTTCATTATTTCCTCCAAAACGCCATCCTGAATTTGAATTTCCTGAAAATATCAAGCCAGAGGTAAACCAAACTAAAACGGGCAATCCTTCTTAATCTTACTTTAATATCAATCAATTATCGCTTATCATATTTATTTTTAATCTGTTGAAAGGATGTAATATGATTGGTAAGCAAAAAAGAGTTGTTTTAGCAGGAGCTGTTGGTAATGCTTTAGAGTGGTATGATTTCACCATCTATGCGTTCTTTGTACCCTTAATAGCAAGCCAATTTTTTCCAAATACCGATCCTTATGTATCTTTAGTTGCAACCTTTGGTGTGTTCGCGGTAGGCTTTTTAGTAAGACCTTTGGGCGCCATTTTATTTGGCTATATTGGCGATCATGCTGGAAGAAAGAAATCTTTGATAATTTCTATGATTATGATGTCATTTCCTACTTTTTTGATAGGTTTATTGCCTAATTATGCCAGTATTGGCGTTTGGGCACCGCTAATGTTGATAGCCTTGCGTATTATCCAGGGATTGGCTGTGAGTGGTGAGTTAACTACTGCCACGGTATTTTTAATCGAGCATGCAGATAATGATAAAAGAGGGCTAGCAGGGAGTCTTGCTATGGCGGGAGCCTTATTTGGAATGGTTCTCAGCTCTAGTTTTGCAAGTTTAGTGAGTGAATTTGCTAGTGATACGCAATTAGCTTCCTGGGGTTGGCGAGTGCCTTTTTTATTGGGTGGTTTACTTGGAGTAGCAGGATTAATTTTGCGCTTGCGATCTATAGAGCCCGAAGTATTTGAAAAAACATTTTCAAGTATGGATAAAGAACAACAAAATGCCGGTGTTCGTGCGCACATCTCTACTTTGAATTATCGAACTTTATTTATAGGAATTTGCTTAACCTCAATAATGGCCATAGGCAATTATTTTTTGATAGCGTATTTTAATACTTTTTTGATAGAAAATCAGGGCCTACCATTACGTTCGGTAATGATAGTAAATACTTTAGCCATTGCTACCCAATTTATTATGACGCTGCTTATGGGGCGTTTATCGGATTTTGTTGGTAGAAAAATCGTCCTGGGTTTCGGAATAATTATTATCTCGGTACTGATTCACCCAATATTTTGGCTGTTAACACAACATGATATTTATTTAGTATTAGTTGGCGAGGTTCTTTATGCTTTAGCTGCAGGCACTTTATCCGGTGTGATTCCAACTACTTTGGCAGAGCTGTTCGAAACCTATCATCGTACTATGGGAATTTCTTTAACATATAATATTTCACTAGCACTTTTCGGTGGAACAGCACCTTTAGTAGCGATTAGTTTAGTGGCGGCCACGCATAATGTATTTGCTCCGGCCTGGTATTTGATTATTTGTGCCGGAATTGCTTTTATTGCTTTGCTAAGTATAAAAGAAAGTTACAGGAGTTCGTTTCGATTGATGGATGTTGGCAGTGTCATTAAGAAGGAATTACACCTAAGGTAGGTTGGGCCTTGGCCCAACCTACAGCGGATTTAATTTCTTACCCTATAGTTCCGGTTGATGTTGGAATAATTGCTCAATAGCTGGAACTTTAGGACTACCTAAGCCAGTTACGTAATCATAACCACCAATGGCAGTGCAATAAAATCCACAGCTACCGTTGTTACCGTCTAATATATCATTAAAGTACACGGAGTAATCACCAGACGATGGATTGGATGCTCCATAAAGTAGGGTTTGAATTTTACCGCCTATATTATGGGTAGCACTAGAATTTGCAACTGCAATTAAAGCTGCCCATTGAGGTGCGCCAGCACTGGTTCCACCAATAACTTGCCAGCCACTACTGCCATTATAAGCAACTGAGTCATACACAGAAAATCCAGTATTGGGATCCGCATCATAAGCAACGTCTGGCACGCCACGCATGTAATTAGCATCCGGAGTTGGTAAACCACTTTGGTAAGAAGGCCATGGATAGATAGCACTTAGTCCGCCTCCACTCCCAGACCAAGCTGCTTCAGATTGATAGTTTCCAGCATGATCCGTATATAAAGAAGTTCCACCCACTGCTAAAACATAAGGAGAGGAAGCTGGATAGATAACACCAGTACCATCATCTCCTGAAGACGCAGTAAAGCTTACATTCGGATTTTTGAATACCGCATCAAAAGAAGTTTGGCTTAAAAACTCCGGTGCACCCCAACTCATGGAAACTACATTTGCATTATTATTTATGGCAATTTGAACAGCATGAAATAAATTTTTGGTAGTTGCAGTAGCAGCTTCAACTAGAATAATTTTAGCTTGTGGTGCCATAGCGTGTGCCCACTCGACATCTAAAGCAATTTCACCAGCCCATCCTGCATCAGTACGAGGTTTTTTTCCTGAAGCATAAATCTTTTTAAAGCAACCGTTTTTAGTGGTACAAGAAGGCAGGCCAAATTGTTTACTAAACACCTCTAAATCTTGTTCTATACGTGGATCATCATAAGCATCAACAATTGCGATTATTTGTCCTTTACCTTGAGCAGCTATAGTATTAAACCCGTAAGCAACGCTCACTTGTTTTGGTGAAAGTCCAGATGGTACTAAATGCGATACAGCTGGTTTATAATGAATGGGATGATAGACAACACCTGGTGCGTGCTCAATTGCATAAGCAGAAACACAGAAAAAACCTAGTATAGATGCAACGATGGGCCTTTTCTGAAACTTATTGATTTTCATATAAAGTAAACTCCTTTTGGTGTGAATAAACAATAAAAAAAGAACTGCCGCTCATGCTACAATGGTTTTATTGTTAGAAGCAATGATGATTTTTAGGGGAGGTTATAACCATTCATCAAAATCAAGGGAGGTTTTTTTTCCTAGTGCCTGGTAGTTGTGATTTATCCAAAGACTTGCTTGCTTGCGGCCTAAATTACGTAAGTCCACTAAAAAATCCCAGTCTGGACTATATACAGTAGACAGTGGATATTGTTTAATTTTATTATCTGCTTTAACGCAATGCATAAATAATTTTTTTAGTTTTCTTTGATATACTTTGTTAATGGCACCATCGTCAATTAAACGAGATACAAAAGCGATAGCACGCATTTCGCGTTTGAGGGAAGAATTAAAAGAAACCTCACGTAAACGCATATCAATTTCCGCGACGGTTTTAGGTATCTCTTCGCGTTCATCGGGTATGGTATGTACAACAATAATATCGCGGCACTCAGAGTTGTAGATTAAAGGAAAAATAGCAGGATTTCCTAAATACCCACCATCCCAATAATACTCGTTATCAATTTCAACGGCTTGAAATAGTTTTGGTAAGCATGCAGAGGCTAGTACAGCATCAATACTTAATTCGTTGGTATTAAAAATGCGAATTTTCCCGGTTCTAATATTTGTGGCACAGATGAATAATTTAATAATTTGTTGTTTTTTAATGGCATCAATATCAATTATGCTTTCTAAAACTTCTTGCAGCGGATTGTAATTAAGAGGATTAAACTCATAAGGGGAATATAAGTTAATCATGGTACTAAAAAGGGTATAACTAAGTGGTGTGCCTAAAAAAGGTTGCAGAAACATATCAATGGGGTTTTGTGCCGTTACGCCAAATTTTTGACCGTATTCACTCATGGAGTGCCAAAACTCATAAAGAAGTTCGCGAGCGCCTTTTTCTCCTCCATTGAGCAAGCCTTGGGCTAAGATTACTGCATTCATGCTGCCAGCGCTGGTTGCAGAAATGCTATCAATTTCAAATAATTCGCTTTCTAAAAATTTATCCAATACGCCCCAGGTGAAAGCGCCATGGGCACCTCCGCCTTGTAAGGCCAGGTTTATTCTATGTTTTTTACGGCTCACAATCAGCATCCTTGAATATTGTGGTACATAACTTAAGTATAGTTGAGATTGGAGCGTAAAAGGGCCGGTTAGCTCCAGCCCTTTTTGGGGATTAAGCGGATAAGCTAAATGTGTTTTGATGAATAGTTTCATCAGTTACTGAGTTTACAGTATTGGTTACTCCTGCTGCTACTAAACCTAAATTTGTTATAACTCCTGTAAGAAAATCTACAGGTTCATGATTATTTTGATCAACAGTTAATAGGTTATTCAATCCTTGGGCGCCATTTTTGATAGCATTAGAAGGATAGCCAAAATTGAAAAGAGTAGCTATATTTCGAGTTATTATAGAAAGAATTGCAATCGCAGCATTAACAACATCGAGTATCATTTTACCTAATTCTAACATTATGCCTAAAAAAACGCTGGGTGCTTGTTTAATTGGAGAAGTAAAAATCGCGACATTTAAGGCAAGAATGCCTTGAATTAAGCGAATTACACCATAAATTGGTTTCAATAAATCAGCAATTGGGTAAATTAATGCACTTGCATGAAATTTACTATTAGCATAGGGAATAGTTAAAGACTGTGCTTGCGTGGCAATAAGAGTCCGCGCATTTTTTGCTCGGTTTAAGGAAGTCGCAAAAAATGACTGTTTGTTTAATAATGGGCTTATTTCCATAGTGTACTCCAAAAAAATTAAGGCTGATACTTGTTTTGCGCATTATAACTTCAGATTATATATTTGGCAACCACGAGGATTAAATTTGATTTATTGCGTCAATTCAAATACACTATGCGCAATTAGATATTCTGGTAGTACCTATGCTTAAAGACTTACTTATAAAAAAATATCCATGGACTAATCATCCGCATATCCTTGTTTTTTCAGGACTATTTACTGACGCTGAGTGGGATGTTATGAATTCAGCGGGAGTGCCGCAGTTTCTCAAAAGTGGCGTTGTGGATCCACATTTCAATATAGCCCTATTTGATTCGATATTAAAAATAGCACGGGATGGAAATGTAATTAAAAATATGGGACGCAATAAGGTAACATTTAAACAGATTGTGCATAATCAGATAGAAATTCTGAAGCAGACAGCACAGCAACAGGGATTATTACGAATTAGCGAAGTAGAAGCTTGGTTAGGCACCGATTTGATGTTGCGTTTAAAACAAGATGCAACGAATTTTAGTGCTTTTGAAAACTTTCTGCAGATACTTTCATCTGCAAATATTCGTGAGAAACTTTTAGGTAATGAGGTAACGGCTGAAGATGTATATTCAATGCCATCTCATATAGCACAATTTTCTGGTAAAGATATACGTAAAATGTATCTTACGCATCAGATGAATTTCCAACAATTTTTCGAATATGCATTACATATATCTAAGCCGATTCAACGAAATTTTCCAAGCTGGGTGCCCGATAGTATAGAGCTTAAAAATTTACTAAATGCGTTTACTGATAATCAGCTCATACAATTGGGTAGCTTATTAGACGTAAGTATATCGAATGACACTTCTCTTTTGATCAGTTTTATCCGTGTAGTACTGAATGTAACTACAGTAAAAGGTAAGCAAACAATACAATTCTGTAATGAAGCATATTCTTTCAAAAATCTAATCCAGGCCATGCAAAAGCAATTTCTTCATGTATTGGTTAAGGAATCAAGGATGGTAAATGTAGTTCAAAGTAGCAATAGAAATGAAGCTGCTGGGTGTGAGAATTTGATTCGTAAATATATTAATGATTATAAAAATGTTCATATTCCAATTCCTACTGATAGTAAAAGAAAACAAGAACTTTATCAGTTAGCATTCAGAGCTGCTGCAAATATTGGAAATTTTTGGGATGTGATAGTTTTATTGCATTATGTGAGTGATATCAATAGCAAAGGAGCTACTAGCGGAAAAACTGCACTTCACTTCGCAGCGGCTCATGCTGCAAATACAGGTCAGCGCTTATGTTATGATTTATTATTATGTCAACCAGGTATCAATCCATCAATTAGAGACAATCAAAAGAGGACAGCAGCTGAATTGCTAATCCCAGCAGCTCAAAGTCATAATTCAGTATCAGTTCACTCAATATAAGTATCGTTTTTTTAGTAAAAGCGATACTATAATCTAAAATTTTAACCTATGGGAAATGCTATGGACAGTATTCAAAACATGACCTCCTTTGTTGAAAATTCAGACAACTCTTTGTTTTCAATGTACAATTTGCCCTACGGAGTTTTTTGTCGTAAAAATCAAAAAAAGGCTCGTATAGGGACTGCTATTGGTGAGTATGTACTTGATTTAACATTATTAGAACAAGAAGATTTATTGAATCTTGGGCATAATGAAGCAGTATTTCAATCTGAGACGCTTAATACCTTTGCTGCTTGTGGGCCCCAGTTATGGGCAAAAATGCGTACACGAATACAATCATTATTAAGTCTTGAAAATTATGAATTACAAGATAATTCTTCGCTGATACAAAAAGCTTTAATTCCAATGCGCGAGGTAGAAATGCAGCTACCTTTTAACATCGGTGCCTTCACTGATTTTTATGCTTCTGAACAGCATGCGACCAATGTTGGTAAATTATTTCGACCTAATGAGCATGCATTATTACCTAATTGGAAACATTTACCGGTTGCATATAATGGTCGCGCGAGCACAGTATTTGCTTCTGGAACCACAATAAAACGCCCTAATGGGCAGATAAAAGCACCTGATCAGGAAGCGCCTGTGTTTTTACCGACAAAAAAATTGGATTTTGAATTAGAATTAGGATTTTTCGTAGGGGTAGGCAATCCTGATGGTCAACCAATTGCAGTTGGAACTGCTAGTGAGCACATATTCGGATTAGTTTTGTTAAATGATTGGAGCGCTAGAGATATTCAAGCATTTGAATACCAGCCTTTAGGTCCGTTTTTATCAAAAAGTTTTGCTACATCTATTTCGCCATGGGTTGTACCTTTGGCTGCATTGCAAACGGGGATGGCGCCTTTAGGAGTACAAAATCCCAAGCCGCTTCCTTATTTATACCAAGAACGCCCCATGCAACCAGATATTCGATTACAAGTAGCGATAAAACCCCGTGGTGCTAAAACAAGCAGTATAATCTGTGATACTAGTAGTAAAGAGCTTTATTGGAGTATGGAGCAAATGTTAGCACATCATACGGTAAATAATTGCATAATGAGGACTGGAGATTTACTGGGGACGGGTACTATCAGTGGTGCTATTGCGGGCAGTTGGGGAAGTTTATTGGAAGCAAGTTTAAATGGCAAACAAGCGATTAAATTGGCTGATGGCAGTGAAAGAACTTTTCTTGAAGACGGCGATGCTATTATAATTAGTGGGTATTGCCAAACAGCAAATGCTAAGATTGGCTTTGGAACTCTTGAGGGGACAATAATATGAAACCTGAATATGAAATTGTTTGTGTACAAAAAAAAAGAAAATTATTGGTTAAGAAGGAGATTTGCAAAATAGGTTATAAATTAGTTACAGGTGAAACAGTAGTCATTTCTAATGACAAAGCGATAGATCTGATTCATAAAGGTGAATGTGTTTTTCATGTAAAAGGCGAGACAGTAGGTGTCAAAACGCGCCGTAGTGGATTATTGAGTTCAAGGCTTGAGAGTTATTTAATACCAAGTTGTAAATTAAGCTCTTTGCCAAAATGTATAACAAGAAGAGGGTAGCTTGGATCCTGGGGTCTCGTCACTTTTTCCATCCCTCATTGTAGCTCCCTTCTCCCGCTTGGCGGGAGAAGGTGCCCCGAAGGGGCGGATGAGGGTAGTGATGGTACACAATATTTTAGACAGTTCCACTTTGCTAAACCCTCATCCGCCCTACGGGCACCTTCTCCCCGAGTGGAGAAGGGAGCTACAATGAGGGGTGGGAAAAGTGACGATACCTCAGTAGAGGGACGTCACATCACGATTATTTCGTTCCCCAAGGCCCTGAAGTTTATGTCTCATTGACCTAATAATGGAACCACCATCCGAGCATCTTCAATTATTTGTTCGACTGAACGAGCTGAAGTTGTTGGTAATTTGAATAGTCTAGAGGTAATCCCTTGCGAAGAACAAATAACTTTATATTCTTTAGACATCTTAAATGCCTTAACCTGCTCATCAATTTCAGAACTGTTTTTCCCTTCCAAAGAAATTTTAAATGCTTTTAAAATAGCGGTTTTTAGAGCGTCACCAGTTTTATGCTTGTAGGTGTTTTCTAACTTTTCATCATTCTTAAGCTTGGCGGCAAATAAATGGAATCTGCTGCCTTCTTTGACACTATATTGGTAGTGTAAAACAGATTTTTTTAATCCTGATTTTTCTATGAAATATTTATTAGTGGCATATTTGTATGCCTTGTAATTAATCTGCATCGCACTTTGGATGAAGTTGCTTGAGGATAAGAGATCGTGGTCGGCATATTTTAAATTGTCGATGTTTATTTTTATCGCAGACAACATGAATTTAGCATCATTTATTAGCGTTTTATGAGCACTTGCTAAAACAATTGGTTTTTTTGTAACTAGTTGTAACATTAAAGCTTTTGTAGAAATCATAGGGTGTTTCATTAGATCTGCATTAAGAAGATCGGCATGGCCATTTTTTATTAAGCTGCTTATCTGATCGAAAAGAACAGTATCACTTTCCAAAGCTGTTAGTATCTGTTGCGAAGCTAATTTTTTGGTAGATAAGGTAATTAAGGCAAGTATTCTATCTTCTTTAGTACCATTTTTACTAAGCGTCTTTAAAAATGGTTGATTATTTACCATTTCTAAAGTAATTTGGTTTTTGTATTTTGAATTCAATACTTCAGTTAATCCATCAGTTGAAATCTGCGGATCAAATAGATAATGAATGCAGGAAGAAAAGCCAGACGCATTAATCCACAGTATTTTTTTTGCGAGAGATTCATTAAGTAACAGTTTCTCAACAATATTATGCGGAATAAACCTAATATTATACAAAATATTAAATGCCATGCAGGATATTTTTGACTGAATCAATAAAAATATACTCTGCTTATTGAGATGAGTTTTAAACAAATTAAGAACTGCAGTAGCAACATCCTTATGTTCAAATAAATTAATTAGCAAGGATTTATTGGTTAGCATATAAGTATGCTCAGGCCGCAGAATATCCAGTGCTGCACGCAGTTCATTGTTCGTACAATAATCAATAATATTAGCATCGGAAATTTCTGGGTTCTTAATTAATAGTTTCAGAGTTTCTGAGGTTTCATCTTTAGCGAATAAATTTAAGGCTTCAAGTAGATTTTTATTGGTGCACAGTGAGGCAACTCTAGAAGTGCAATCTAATAGTTTGCTTAGCTGGACTATGTTAAGTAAACCTGGAGAGTAATTTTCGAGTACGTACTCAATTAAATCAGGTCGCTTTAGCTTATCTAAATAGGCAATTAACTCGCAGATTTGCGGGGTATCAATTATTAAATCGAAGTGCTTAGTTAGATTTAATTGCTGTAATTTGAGTATGGCAGTAATTTGATCCGTATTGTTGGCTTGATTTATTATATTTATTAGTAGTGTATCTGCTACAATTTTATCAAATTCCTTCATATTGTGGTTGCGATGAAGTATACCAGCTATAGTTTGATAGGTTATATTTTTAGTAATTTCTTGAATGCTTATGGTATAGGTACCAAAATAACTACCAACGAGGGCATGACACAGTAAAGTGTTTTTACTCAGCGCATCATTACTAATTCCTAATTGCTGTCTTGCATTAATAAGCGCTGCACAAATAATTATGGGATCCATTATCTGGTTTGTGTATTTAGGAACATCTCCATAAGCCGAAAAAGTATTAATGAATTCATGTAAATTATACTGATCGATTAAATTTATCGGTAGTATAGGATTATGATTTGCATAATCATAATCACTTATAAATAGATGATTCCTACGGCAGTAGAATTGCTGTGGTAAAAATAAGGAACGTTTTAGGGCTATGATATCAATATCAGCACCAGTAAGATTTGGCGCTCCTGGATATGCTGTGTAAAACGTCGCACCTGTTGAGACATAGCTTTTTTCGAATGGATCTTTGTGTGACAAACCGAAATCAATCAAATGAACATTGTTTTGGTTATCAATTGTTATGTTGTCCAGTTTAATATCTTTATGTGCATAAGCCACTTTAGACGTAGAGAGCAAACCTTGGTGCAGTTGATACACTTGGTAGGTTAATTTAATTGCTATGTCCAGACGTTGTTCCGCTGATAAAACTGACTGGATATCATTCAGCGTTTCTTTTAAATTTCTACCTAAATGTTTAAGAATGATGTACTGTTTTGGTTTATCGTTACGGTATTCAGAGCCTACGCATACAGAAAGATCTTGTAAAATACTCTGTTCGTGGCTTGAAGTTCTTGTATCTATGATTTTGACAATAAATAAATTGCCTTGCTCATCTTGAGCATATTTTGTATGCGCCATCGTACCATCGCTAATTCTAGGATCGATGGTATTGCGTTTGGTTAAACCGTATAGTTTGCCATTAATTTTGACGAATGAATGCTTTGAGGCAAATGAGAGGGGTAAACTTGTGCTCTTAAGTTTAGTGCCATTAGGAGCTTTGCTTAATAACTCGTTCGCATAATCCCATTCATAAGATCTGATAGAAAATAAAGCCATGTGAACTTCCCGTATATTAATGACTCGGGATTATACATTGGATAAACTTAATGGACAATCTTTTTCCGTGTTTTAATAACATATCAGGTGCTTCAAGTTAGAGGCTGAATATTTTTTCTTTTAAAAAACAGATAGCTCGACGAATCTTTTGTTCCGGTCTTGGTCTGAAGATGGATCCTTTCAAAACATAATCTTTGTTTTCAGGTGAGTGTTCAGAAAAGTAATAATTGAAGACACAACAACGGTTGGCTTTAATTTTAACCGGATTTACCGCATGCCAAGAACGAGTATTGGTTTCCATTATTACTAAGCGATTGAATATACTGGGTATTATGATGCATTTTTTAATATCTTTATCCCATAATTCCAAATTGCCTCCATTTTCCAGCTTCCAATCAGGCGTTACATAATACAGAAAATTGATGGTTCGGTAATACCTTTTGCTTTCAACATCATGGGATATGTCTAAATGAGGGTTAAGGTAGTAGCCCTTGGTTAAAACACTAATCCCACCAGCTTTGGTTGATTGATCTGGAATTTGATTTTTAATTTCCGTAATGTCTTCTATAGCGGCCACAACCTTAGGGTCTTGTGTAGCTAATAAAACATTTTGAATAATGCTAGCAGCATCTTTGAGATGGTAGTATTTAGACTTAATTTTCCCGGGGCTGGATAACAAACTCATATCTTCAGGTTTAGGAAAGCTTGAGTAAATTTCCATTGCGATTTCATCAGGTAATAGCTTATCCAAGATAAAATACCGTGCAACCGGAATGGTTTGTGGTTGAAAAAAATCCTGTTTGCATTGATCTTTAGTTTCATGCAGCCTTGCAAGAATGAGATCGGTTAATTCTTTTTTCATAACTGGCTCATTTAATTCATGATTTTAAGAATAGGCTATAAATGTTTTTCCTGCAAATCATATTCGGATCTGTTGATAATTTACCTGGAATAAAAATTGATTCCCTAATATTATTGATATAGAATCGTGCACAATGGCATTGCCAGATCAGTATTTATAGTTTAAATGCAAAGTTGCACCTGAATTCGCAGTTGCGTGTGGACATTGTTTAGCCGCAGCGCACATTTATTTTTGCTGCCAATTAAGAATTAGTATTAAATATTAATGATTTGCCTTTTAAAAAGGCTTATACTAGCGCCATTTTTGGCGTGTTTGAAATCTTTTGGACAGAAGAACAAGCTATAGTAAATCTGTTACAGTTGGAATCTATTATGGAAATGAAACAACTACACGACAATAATGCGGTTATTATTGGTTATAGTGCACGATTGCCAGGATGTAAGAATTTAGATGATTTTTGGCAGTTATTAATACAACAACACAATGTATTCAGTCAAACTCCAGAGGATCGTTTGCAGTATATGCTCGAGCATAGTGGTGCGTTTATTGAAGGCATAGATGAGTTTGACGCCGCTTTTTTTAATATTTCCCCCATGGAAGCAAAAGTCATGGATCCGCAACAAAGATTATTGTTGCAAGAAGTTTGGCGTGCATTAGCTATGGCAGGAATAGATCCTACTGAATTAAAAGGGTCTAATACTGGTGTTTATGTTGGTGCATCGCATTATGATTATTCTGCTTTATTAATGCGTAATCAAGTTGCTAATTCGTATTTGCAAATTGCCACTGCCCATAATGCTTTAGCTAATAGAATTTCTTATTTTTTTGATTTATCTGGGCCAAGTGAGACGGTAGATACAGCTTGTTCTAGTGGTTTGTATGCCTTAGACAAAGCGATTAAGGCAATTACTCATGGTGAGATTGACTTGGCTTTAGTTTGCGCTACCAATTTAATCTTGGATGATGAATTATGCAATGCATTCAATCAATCAGGAATGGTGTCTGTCAGTAAACTGTGCAAGCCTTTTGATAATGATGCTGACGGGTATTTAAGAGGTGAAGGCATTATCGTGATTGTGGTACAAAAGCAATCGAGTGCCTTGCAAAAAAATTCCAGTATTTATGCCAAAATTATGGCGAGTGGTGTAAATCATTCCAGTAGAAATAGTCTGTTAACGATGCCAAGTGCTAAAACACAACAGCAATTGTATGAAGAGATATATGCCAATGTTGCTATTAATAGAGTGAGTTATATTGAGGCTCACGGTATTGGAGCTAAGGTTAACGATGCGATTGAATTAGAGGGTTTAAGAAATTTTCTGTCCGGTAAAAAAGTGGCTATTGAAATTGGCTCGGTTAAAAGTACTATCGGTCATCTAGAAGCAGCATCTGGTTTGGCAGGATTACTGAAAATACTTTTAATGTTCCAAAATCAAACCATACCAGGACAAGCCAATGTATCAGAATTTGCGAATAATCCAGCTTTGTATTATTCAGGCTTAAGTATAAGTCAACAAACACATGCCTGGCCACAAGTTTCCTCAATGCCACGCTGTGCTGGAATTAGCTCTTTTGGCTTTGGCGGAGTAAATGTTCATGTGGTTTTAGAGCAGGGAATACAAGTACCCGTTCATTCCAAACCCGTTCCTGTGTTTGCGCGTAAAAAATATTGGTATCAAACCACCGTTAATCAATTTGTTTATGTGCCTGCTGAAGTATTGGCAGATGATAAAATGCACAAGCAATTAGTATCTAATGAAACAATCCTAATTATATATTCAAGTTTTTTTGAACAAACAATACAAAACATTATTAGGCAACTTGCATCGAGTAATAAGGTATTAACTTATTTATTAGACGACTTTAATACCAACCATTTCCAATTGTTTTTGGCAAATCACAATACCGTTGACCGTATTATTTTATACCCGGAACTAGAAGTGTTCTCACCGGAAATAAATTTGTTTCAAGAAGATCTCTTAAGGCAAACTCATGTGGTTTTTGACTTAATGCAAAGTTTAATAAAATCTTCATATGCCGCAGAGCAATTAAATTTAGAAGTATATTCATTAGCACCGGATGCTCCTCATCCCCAAGCTGCTTTATTAGCTGGATTATTAGACTCCCTCGCAAAAGAATTGCCTTTATGGCGTATTAAACACTTACAAAGCGAACATAGTTTAGATCTTTCCATGCTTTATACTTATTACGATAATTCCGGGCAAACTATTCGTTATCATCAGGGGCATTATTATGCAAATAGCTTGAGTATGATAAATCCTCAGGAGGATAATGAATTTTTAAGCAATGATGCCGTTTATCTTATTCTAGGTGGAATGGGTCAAATAGGTCGCCAGTTGGTACACTATTTGGTGGAGCAGTATCAAGCAAAAATTATCATTGTTGGGCGCAGCGCATTGGATAAAGAAGGCCAATCTTTTGTTGCATCATTGGGTTCTGCAATAGAATTTATACAAACTGATGTGACACGTGAAGCTGAGTGCGCCTTGTTAGTGAAATATTTACAACTCAAATATACTGAAATTCATAGTGTATTTGATTTGGTACTCAAACAAGAAGATGCTGATTTAGCAGCTATGTCTTGGAATAGCTTTAGCGAAGTGGTGAATACCAAATTATTAAGTGCTTATTTAATTCATCAATTACAGCAGCAGATACAGATTAAATCAGCGGTTATTTTTTCATCCATGCACTCTTATTCAAGTACAGTTGGTCAGGCAAATTATGCTGCTGCTAGCTGTGCTTTGGATGCATACTGTTTGCAATTACATAAAAATACTGGTCTGAAATACAAGATTATCAACTGGAGTAACTGGCAGGATGGGATAAGTACGCAGCAGGCATTTGAGGCGATGCAATTTGGTCTTAGTATGGAGTATCCTCAGTTTGCGATTCAAAAAATTAATAGTGGAGCTTGTGATAAGAAACTAGAGCAACCTAGTGTAATTAATGAAGAAGTGCATGTTGAAGAAACACAGGTGCAAGAGCAACCCAATGAAGGCGCTCAAATAATTAATAATATTATAACCATTTTTATTCGCTCGGCATTGCGCTTAACTGAAGGACAAATTCTTGATACTAAAAGTACTTTTGTAGATATTGGACTGGACTCTTTGAAGGGAGTAACTTTGATTACTAATATAAATCAGACATTTAACCTATTTTTACAAAAATCCATCTTGTCTGAATATTCAACTTTAGACAGCTTGGTGGGCTTTGTACAATCCCAGCTAGCAAAACAGGGGCAAATGGGTAAGAAAAATCCAACAGTTGCGGTGCATTTACGTGATGTAGCACGGAGTTTCTAAAGCCTGGTTACCAATATTCTATGTTGTTCATGCTTAATAAACAGGTTTATCCACAGAAACTGTGGATAAACCCATCTCCTCACTAACAGGATAATTTACGAACTATCCAACGACTGCTAGCTTTGCCACCAATGTAGACATGACCACCAACATCTGTCCAGACGGTTTGCGCCATTGCTAGTACTTTGGCTTTAAGTTGGTACACATCGATAGTAGACCAAGTTGCACCATTATCTGTGCTCATTCTTGTGACCCAGTTATACCCATTACCGTTTTGACCATAACCAGTAACATAGATAACTCCATTGGCATCAATATTCAGCGCAGAAGCTTGAGAAAGTTTTCCTGCAGCTAATTGATAGCTATCTACTGTTTGCCAAGTAACTCCAGCATCAGTACTTTTTCTCACAGTCCAAATACTTTCACCTTGTTTGGAAGTATTAGATATGCCTGCGGAATAAATATTGTTATTGGCATCGGCAACAATGGCGCGAGAAACAGAAAGACCACCAGTACCTTGGTAATTATCTACTGTGGTCCAGGTTGCTCCGTTATCATTGCTTTTTCTTACTACCCAGCGGTTGTTCGCACTACCAGAAGCATACAACACTCCATTGTTATCAGCTGTAATAGCAGAAGGCTCTGCAACTACTCCGCTTGAAAACTGGAAGTCATCTACAGTAGTCCATGAAGTACCTTGGTTGGAACTTTTTCTCACAAACCAATGATAGCCTGTGCTTTTTGTTGAGCCATAACCGGAAACGTAAACATTTCCGTTAGCATCAGCAGTAACACCAGTAGCAATAGTTACACTACCATTAGTGACGAAGTTATCAACAGTAGTCCAGGTAGCGCCTTGGTTAGAACTTTTTCTGACTATCCAGTGTGGTACACGTGATGCATCAAAACCAATACCAGCCACATAAAGATTACCATTAGTATCTTTACCAATTGCAGGCTCAATATCAGTTGTTGTGTTTGCGCCGGCAACTAACTGGTAATCGTCGACAGTAGTCCAGGTGAGACCGCCATCAGTACTTTTTCTAACTACCCAATGATCGTTATTACTTGCAGTATAAGCAGATCCTGCAACGAATAAAGTACCGTTCAAATCTACCATTGAAGAAGTAGCTCTTGCAGAAGCAGCTGGTTTTAAATAGAAATTATCAAGAACAGTTCCGGTACAGGAGGTTTTTGCGGGTGGGGCTCCAATAGCGTTTGAATAGGTTAAACTGCAGAAACTTGTTAGAGCAATACTAGAAATTACTGAGAATAATACTTTGTTATTCAACGAAGGGAATGAATTTAAACGCATAATAAAACCTCCTGTTTATTAATATTTTGATTGAACTTTTTGAAAAGATTAAATTAAAAATTATTCAAAAAGTGAACTCACTTTACCAATACTTATGGCTTTCTGGCCAGCTCTTTTTAATAAATTTTTCTTAATTTATCGAAAAAGCCTATGGATTGTGCAAATGTAAAATATCCGTAAAATTACACTATACTTTAAAAAATGTATAAATATTCTTTATAATGGCAGACAAAATACCCTTGAGGCTTATTATGTACCATAGAAAAACCAAGAAAGAAGAAACTAAAGATCCGATAAAAGAAGCTGCGATTCAAAGTAATCCCTGTCCTATTTGTCGTGTTCTTGGGTATGTTGGTTGCAAATGTCCCAAGAAGGGCAGTGGAGGAGGAGATAGTGGCTCAAGTAGTGAATCTGAAGGCGAAGAGGCTAGTGATCAAACTTTATCGCTGGTACCTAGCAAAAAAGAGTTAAGTGAATTACTTATTACAGCACTAATTAATAGTAGAAATTGGACCACTGATGAAGATTTAGATTATGTGTATACCTTCAAAGATGCTTATGCTGCAGTGAGTATTACTTTAGATTTGGGAAATAATAGTCTGGAGTTTAGAGCAAATGAAAACTATAAAGATAAATTGGGATTAGAAAATTTATTTACTGCGATTTTAGATGAGTTGGAAGATCTAATAACAGAACTGATAAGTCCTATGCCAAGACCCAGACCTTCACCTGATGGTAAAAAACTAAGTCTTAATTTTAATGATAAAAAAATGTATGATTTATTCCTTCAAAGATTGATGCTGAAAAATCAGCTGCCTATGATTAAAGAATTGCCCCTGGATTATCAGATTGCTCCCAAGACGGAAGTGGTTAATGAGCTTGAGAATGATGAAGATTACAGGAGTTTATATATCCCACGACCAAAGCCTCCGGTTTTGGATGATAAATAGCTCGCTTCCCCCACGGATGAGGCTGGGTTGGTCTGATTTTTCTATACAGATCTCGATCCCTTATGCTGATAATGTGCCGAACCTTAGAAGATGAAATCTTAGTTAATTTTTTTCTTTTTCATCACAATAGGCATTTATTTTCGATTTCATAATTTCAGAATAAGCTAAAGATGCTGTGGTATTTCTTAGGCATCCTAAAGAAGGTCTTGGAAAGGGACGGTCCGGGACAGTCCCCTTTTAAAATTGCTCAATTTGTATTTTTTGAATTGGGGACAGTCCCGGACCGTCCCCATTGATTTACTATTGATCTATAATTGATGTTGATATCCAAATCCATATACTCTATTATCGTGCACACTGATCAAATTACGAGGTTGAAACATGAAAGTCTACTCTTATAATAAAAATCAACACCCAAAAACAGCACAAATTTCTACTGTTGTAATGGATTTATTTTTTCCTGAAGGTATAGAACTTGACATGTTAGAAAATAAAACATTCACTGAAATTCAAAGCAATGATTTACCGAGGTATATTACATTAAAAATCCTTTTATTAATGGTGCTATTCCCACATTTACAACCGCATGATATTGCCAGAAATCCGCTTCTAAATTTAAACAGTCATCTAAAAGAGTACAATGAAATTATAATAGAAGTAGTTGGTTGCTACTATTTGCTAGGAAAAATTGAAGAAATTGAATTTTATTTAACCAAAAATCCGCTTAATGAACAATATAGTTCTTTAGATGGTATACGAGATTGGTTCTCATTATGTAAATTTTATGGATTACTCGATTCCAAAAATCTTGATTTAATTAACAAATATCTAGTACCTTTTCTGAATGAACTGTATGAACGAACTAAACCGCATGATGGGTATAGTAGTAGTCAAGCTTCTAATAATATAAGCTGTTTATGCTCTTGTGAGGTATATTCAAAGATTGCGGCAACTGCAACACTGTCTGATAGTGAAATACGCATGGGTATTGCTATTATACATATGCGTTTTCCAGATGAATTTGACAAATATTTTAATCGCAAACAAATAGTCGATGCTTTATCTAGCAGTCCCATTAAAGATCTAGCATCACTATGTACGATAAGTGCTTTAGATGATTGCAAACATGAATATGATGATGTATACCCTTTACTAATAGAAAGATTATCTAAAGCCATCAATGAATATAACAAATCAACCGATATAATACGAACATGTCTCAATCAAGAAATTCTATTATTAGTAAATACCTGCAATAAATTACTCAAATACAATACATTCTTACTCCATGCAATAAAGGCTGAATTTATTCAAACTTTAACTAATGACCTTGGAAGTGCAGTTAGTGAAACAAAGGTATTTTCAGATGAGTTACGAACAAAACTGGCTAATTTACTACATAGTATTATCATTTCCACTAATGAAGTCCCAGCTATGAAAACACAAGTACAAGAACATCTTGGCAAAGATTACTTATTTTATAAAAACTTAAATACTACGTCTAATAATATTCTATTTTTCGCAAGTAATAGCACCAATGTACCTACCACTGTAAATTCTTATCAAAATAATTTTACACAATGATTAATTGAGTCTTGTCCCGAATGTCCCGCGCATTATTAGTCAATCCTCTTTTGTCGATTCATTTAAATCGGCTTCAATTTCTTCAACTGTCGGTAAACTGCCTTTCAAATCAGTGGGAATTGATTTGGATACTGTGTATTGCGGCACGGCTTGTGCCGCAATTACTTACTCAGGGTAAGCGTGGCATATTGCTTCATCAGCATTAGACGTACAATCTAATTCCGTGGTAATTGCGAAATGGCCTGTTTCGCAAATTCGATTCGTGGGTAAAAGCTGAGCAAACTTTCGTATATCCCCAAGATTTTTCTTAGAAAATCCCTGCAGTTAAGTACAGGCTTAGCGCATAACGAGCATGAGCTGCTCCTTTAAATGCCAGTCACTTTCATTTAAAAGGGTTTATATTTATCATAAAATTTCTAGCAATCCTCGAAATTTCACAATAAAACTAAACTTAAGTTTATATTTGTGCTATTATTTCTAGTATGACTAGAAATAATGAAACAAAACTAAACTATTTTATGGTTACTGCCCCTTCTGGAGTAGTGCTAACTTCGGCTTGGTTTAGGAGCCATGGAATATCATCAAAACTGGCATGGTGGTATGTCCATTCTGGTTTACTTGAGAAGATAGGTACTAACGCATATAAAAAAGCAGGAGCTCATATAACTTGGGCGGGGGCTATAAATGCAGTACAAAGCCAGCTAAGCGTTCCTGTACATGTAGGCGGGAAAACAGCATTACATTTATTAGGACTGGGGCACTTTGTACCCATGCAAGGTAGGCAACCAGTGATGTTATTTGCTTCCCCAAACACTAAAATACCTAAATGGCTTTTGGCAACCCAATGGGATGCAAAATTCGAGCTATATAAATCATCTTTGTTTAATGATATTAATCATGAGGTAGGGCTAATAGATCGCCCAATCAATGAAATGAATTTGACATTATCAAGTCCAGAAAGAGCGGCGATGGAATTGCTTTATTTATACCCAAAACACCAATCATTCGATGAAATAACTTATCTAATAGAAAATTTGAGCCAATTAAGGCCTAAATTAGTTCAGACACTATTGGAAAATTGTAATTCGATCAAAGTAAAGAGACTCTTTTTACACTTAAGTGAACATTTTAATCATCCATGGTTTTCTAGTCTGGACACCACACAAATTGACTTAGGAAAAGGTAAACGTGAGCTAGGTAATGGAGGTAAGTACTATTCTAAATATAAACTATCGCTGCCTGAAATAAAGGAGTCATAAATTGAGTTTTGAAGAAATTT
Organism: Legionella sp.; assembly: GCA_041662885.1. GTDB lineage: Bacteria > Pseudomonadota > Gammaproteobacteria > Legionellales > Legionellaceae > Legionella. Next base: position 22,856 of record JBAZRP010000005.1, on the reverse strand, counting down.
ATAAAAATCAGGTGGCGCTGTTGCTTGAAATATTACCAGCAATTAATGATTTCAAATGCTTTGCCTTAAAAGGCGGCACTGCGATCAATTTATTCATCCAAAATATGCCTCGCTTAAGTGTTGACATCGATCTAACTTATTTGCCTATTGAAAGTAGGGATATTTTTCTTGTAAATATTCAAGCCGAACTGATAAAACTGAAACAAGTCATAGAGAACCAAAGTTTAATAGTTAAAGAAGTAACCTTTAGTAACGGGTCTCTATCAAAACTTCAGGTTTTTACCAAAAATGCCATGATTAAAATTGAGCCTAATTTTGTGCTTAGAGGTTCTGTTTTTGCTTGTGAAGAAAAAGAATTATGTGAAAAAGCACAGGATCAATTTTTAAAATTCATGCGCATCAATACATTATCTACTGCTGATTTATATGGTGGAAAAATATGTGCCGCTCTAGATAGATACCACCCACGCGATCTATTTGATTTGAAGCTGTTGTTAGACAATCAAGGCTTAATAGAACCAATAAGACAAGCATTTATTGTATATCTTGCTAGCAGCTCAAGACCCATGCATGAACTTCTTGATCCTAAAATTAGTGAAGCATCCCAACTGGAATTTGAAAATACATTTAAAAACGAATTTTTAGGCATGACCGATATTCCCATTTCTCATGATGAATTAAGCGCTATCAGAACTGATTTACCCGCTTTACTACTTAGTTCTTTTACAGATAATGAAAGGAAATTTCTACTTACATTAAAATCGGGTAGCCCAGACTGGTCGTTAATTCCCACTAAAAGGATTGAAACTCTACCAGGAATTCAATGGAAGCTGAGAAATATTAATAAAATCCCTGATAATAAACGAGAGAAACAGCTTAATAAGTTAAAGCAAATTTTAGAGCGGTAATTGGCGCACAACCTGTGCACCAATTTTGAATTCAGGATAAGCTCGTGCAAAAGCGTGGAGTTTATTACTCATGAACTGCTCCTTGTGGTTGGATTTCTAATAGGGTTGCAGAAGGATGAACATCCATATATTTCAGAAAATAATCTGTAATTTGTTGCATAGGCTTTCTTAACCGCTCTACATCAGTAACAATGTATCCGGCAGTGATATCACCGCTCATTTTATGGTTCATCAAACGCTTCAAGGCATAAGCTGAGACATCCAGCCCCTCAGTAATGGTAATAAACGTTCGTCTTAAATCATGAACTGTAAAATGAATGCCTGAGTGCTTGGTTACATTAGCCATTTGCTTGCGTGGCTCAATAATATGACCTGCTGCTCCCGTGCCAGGAAAAACATATTCATTAATCCTTTTTTGGCTGCGTGATAATAGCAGTTCGTAGAGGTAGCTGGAAAGGGGAAGGGTATGGGATTCATGATTTTTAGTATCAGTAATAGATAATCCCGCAAAACTTCACTCTGTAATTGCTGCACTCCAAGGTACCAAGGAGCTAATTCATGAGCTTTGATAAAGGTTTGCCGACGTTCTACCCGATACCATGCACGGGTCTGTGACAAGCGTTTTACCGGATTTTCTGTTATTAACGATCTACCTTGCGTGTCTTCATATTGACCTGCAGTAAAATTAATTAAAAGCCATGATGTTATAACTGTTAATCATTAGGTCGGCGGTTCGAGCCCGTCCCGGGGAGCCATCTAAAATCGATAAGTCTTTGAATAAACAACACTTAAAATAATTCCAAAATAAAAAGGTTACCCTTTGGGTTATCCTCGTGAAAAAGCACTACTTACTTTAACGAAAATTTATTGCATAAAATCGACGCTGTAATGAATCAGATTATAAATCCACCACATACCTTGGCAAGAAAGCCTGTCGTGTTACCTCTGCACGTACAATCTCCTGCAGCCGATAACTTCGGATATCATTAGTACGAACAACACCCTTTAAAAGTTCATAGCCATTTAACAACTGATTGCCAGTTTTAGGCTGAGTTAAAGAATAAGGTTCTATCAAACGCTTTTCTCCATGATATTCTATTTCGAGACATAAGCGATTTCTCGCTGCGTAACGAATTTGATCTTCATGTGGTGAAAAAGTGGATGCTATATTCATACCCCGGCCAATTTTTTTAGCTGGTATTACTGGAAATGCTGGGAAATGAGCACGTGGTAAAGAAACCTCATCTTTTTGATGCGGGATGTGATTAAGAAGTGGTTCAACATAATTCTCATCCATCCACCAGGATAAAGCAGATCTTAATTCATTATAGAAACTTTCTGCTGAAGGCAACACTTCCAGTTGGTGTGTCAGCTGATCTCCCCATCCTGCCTGAAGTTGGGCCAAATCAATTTGAGATAATATAAGCTCAACGGATGGGGGTGGCAGTGATTTAAATTCAAATTTTTTCATCAGCCCTATCCGAGCAATGTTGATATCAACGTGCTCTCGAAAACTTCGACTGATGTTAACAACATCGTAAATATCTCGCGCTCTTCCTTGTCGCTCATAAATAGCTCGTGTTTTTTCTGCCAAAATTTCATTCACAGAGTAACATCTAACTTTTCCTGGTGGGTTTGGCGCATCAGTATATCGATGAAATACTTCACGCATATCATAGTTATCTACGATTATTTCATCATCAGTAATATCAAACTTTATACGTTGCTGATTGCGTGAAGGTAAATTTAATGGCCCTAAATAGGTGTATTTTGCGACGTATGTTTTTCTGCCATTTTTGTTAATGCTTTCTTTAACTTCAATTTCACGGCTACGCAGATCAATACCAGCATCCTCGTACACAAAATCAGCAATATCGTTCAAAGCATCTTTAATGCTCTCTTCGCTATAAATTGCTCCATGAGGCACAGTAAAATCCAGATCTTCTGAAAATCGATATGTTTCAAAATAACACTTTTTCAGGCATGTCCCGCCCTTAAAAAACCACTCGGATAATTTTGGATTTTGTGAAATGCCATATAACGCCCAGCTTAAAACGTAATCTTTTTCTACTGTGGTTGGTAACAATCGCAAGGTATTTGCTAGCGATGTGATTTCTGGCTTTAAAATCATGCCACATCTCCCAATGGGATATTAACTCTGATACCCCACTTTGTGATTATTGGTCCTGCATCAGGTCCATGTGGATCGAGCCGGATAATACCTTTTTTAATATTTGAATGTATCTTTTCTGTTAATGATTCAGGAAAATTTGCTAATCGCTCAGCAATAAACCCAAGTCGTTTAAATACAGCACTATGCCCCAATTGGTCAGCATATTGATATAACGTTTCTGGAGAGGCATCTTTATGTTGGAAATATTCTTTAACAATATCGATTGCTTGCCGTCCACCTCCACCAATTTCTGGATCATCTAATATATCAATAATGGTTCTATGGATGTCAGCAATGAGTATTTGCGTATTACTAGACCAAATTTTCTTTAGGCCAAAAATACCATCTTGATGAATTAATCTAACCCTATATTTTAATCCAGAAATAGTGAATTCTTTTTTTCTTTGTTTCTGGGTTGTAAAAACAATAGTAGAATTGAAAATTTGCTCTGTTAGTTCCCAATGTTCAGCAGCCGTCCAACCTGAAATGTAACAAGGTGTAAATAAAGCTACAGCGATTGCCCATGCATCTTCGGGTACAGGATTCGCACTTTCAGAGCCAAGTGGCACAATACGATAAACGCCCGATTTTAACCGTTGTATCCATCCTTTTTTGCATAAACGAGAGAGCATGAGATTTGCTATTTTTCTACTATAGCCATACTCATTTTCTAAATCAGCAGCACAAATAGTCGGTTTACCCAAGCGACTTAATGCATCTAGAGTTTGTCGTTCAGCTTGCCCAATCCCTGACTGAGTAGCATTATAGTTTAAGTTCATTTGGTATCTTATTTAGATATTATTAACACTTTAATTATAGTGTACATTACAGTTAAAGTGCAATAGATATGTTATTACGATATCTATTGCACTTTAACTGAACCATGACTTTTTAAGTATAATGTTAAATAATTAGCAGCATTGGGCTTGAGCGCTAAATTAACAGATATAAAAAAGACGGTAAAAATACTATTGAAATTAAAGAGAGCGATATACTGGGTTGGTCTGATTTTTCTATACAGATCTCGATCCCTTATGCTGATAATGTGCCGAACCTTTATCAGGATCCTTAGGAAGACCCGATTTCATATCTGTCGTGGTACTAGGATGCACGCTTTTATATTCTGGACTACTTATAATATTAATCCATGACTGCGCTGGTTTATTTCCCGTGAAGTGAAAGCCTTTGGGTTCGGAGCTTACACTGTCTATTTCTACTGCAGCAGTGCACTTAGATCGCCAAGAAGCCCTATGATCGGCTAGTGCTTGCACTAAGGCTAAATTTTCTATTCGGGGTTCGAGCGCCGTCATTCTTTGTTCGATAGTTAATCCTGCCAAGGCTTCATAAACTTTATGTGCTTTATCTGTTCCCCGGGATTTATTTAATCGTATGATTTCCTTTTGTACTAATCCAGTTTGAGTTTTTAATGCCTCGAAAGTATTTGTAAGCTGTTCTTGTAATTTATCTAATTGTTCCGATACATCCTCATCAGATGTAAAAAGATTAGCTAATTCCAATTCTATTTTACCAATATATTTTTCCATTTCTATATCAGTAATGTCTTGTGAGAAGCCTAAGGATTTAGTCAATTTCAAACTTTTAATATCTTCCAGTGCCTTTTTACATCCATTATGAGAAATATTCACTTCAGTCCTATTAAGTTCAATCTGCAATTGTGTCAATGTAACGCGTACATCTTTAGCGTCATCAAGATTGGTTTCATTAGAAGATGAAATGCTAGTTAATTTTTTTTCTTTTTCATCACAATAGGCATTTATTTTCGATTTTATAATTTCAGAATAAGCTAGCGATGCTGTGGTATTTCTTAGGCTTTCGATTTGCCCCATTAATTCATTAACTTTCAATTGATTACTATAGGCTGCCTCTGCAAGCTTTAATGAGTCTGGTTTATCACCAGTAATTTTAAAAGCAGAATTGTTATTGATTATTTTGCATTCCTTCTTAGATCTTAAATTATCAGTAATAGTGTATCGTTGAGTGATAAGGGCTTGCCAAACACCCATATTTTCGGTTTCTATGGTCATCACTTTGCTTCGTGACTCAATTGGTAATGCCATTAATGCAGTTGTAATAGCGCGCGCCTTGTCTGTCGCACCACTATAAGAGCTAAACGTACCGTTGTTCAAAGCTTTAACTGCTTTTACTATTGAATTTTCTTGTTGGGCCAAGCCTTGTAGAGTGATCTGTAATTCTTGCTTTAATTGTCTCAACGCATCAATAGTTTCAGCATTTTGAATTTTTTGTTGCATAGCCTTTACATACTCTGCCATTTTATCATCTGGGGGTAGCCCCTCTATCCCAACTCTCTTAGTGACTAGCTTATATTTTCCTATTTGATTTAATAAGTTAACGCACGACTGATAGCTTTCTAACTCATCAATTTTATTCTGCATTTTAAGCCCCTTGAAATCAAGCATGATCATATTGTCTAATTCTAGCACATATAATTGGGTTTGGTTCTGTGATAAAAAGTAACGGATAGAGCAAACATGGTCTATACTGCAATTATCTTGAGCTTAAGCAGGGATGCGTCATGAAAAGTCAAGGTGTTCTAATGCTACTTAAAGACTCTTTGGGTTCTGTGCCCTTTAATATAGTGTTGGCGGCGCTGCTGGGCATTATCCTGCAGAATAATGATGTTCCTACCCCCTTGGTTCTTATTTGGTTTAGTGGGATAGTTCTTATGAGTGGTATGCGTTGGTATTTTAGTAAATCCGCTATTCGTCAGCAATATTATGAAACCAATAGTACTACCGTTTTAAATGTATTTATTTTACTCACTTGCATAACAGGCTTGGTCTGGGGTTTTGCCTATATTTTATTTTTACCCTATGTGGATGTAACGCGTGAATCAATAATTATTTTGGTTCTTGGTGGGATGTCTGCGGGAGCTATTGCTTCTTTGTCTGTGTATCCACCAGCCTATTATGCCTATGTATTGCCTATGTTCTTTCCCATAATCGCTTACAATTTATATACCTTGGAATTGGATAGAGTGCTTTTGAGTATGATGTATATTTTGTTCGTTATTATGATTTTTCTAACTGCCCGAATTAATTACCGTTTATTTCAGAGCAATTTTCAATTGGTAAAAGAAAAAGATATATTAATCAATGAATTAACTCTGATAAACCTAAAGTTACAAAAATCAATGAGTGAGGTGAAAGAGCTATCCATTACTGATTCATTAACAGGAGTCTATAATAGGCGCTATTTTAACATGGTTTTTGAAAATGAATTGAAGCGATCAAAACGCGATAATTCTTTGGTGCATTTAGTTTTAATTGATATAGATAATTTTAAATTCATTAATGATAATTTTGGACATCCCTTGGGTGATGAATTTTTAATATATGTAGCAAATACCTTGAAAAATTCTTTACGTAGGCCAAGTGATACAGTATATCGTTTAGGAGGCGATGAATTTGCTTTAATTATGACGAACATGAAAGCAGATGATGTCTTGAATTTTTGTACTACTCTTCAAGAGCGATTTGCAGTCAATAATATATATAAAAATGTAACGTTGAGCATGAGTCTCATTAGCACAAATGCGTGTCAGACTTTGGATGGCAATAGCCTGATATGTCTTGCGGATCAAGATCTCTATCAGGCCAAAAAACAAGGTAAGAATAAGATTGTTTCTCGGATAATTCCTTAGTGAGGATCTAATTCTTCTGAGTAATTGCTATTGCTGCGGTATCGTCTTTTTTTCCAATCCTCATCTAAGCTCCCTTCTCCCACTTGGTGGGAGAAGGTGCCCCGAAGGGGCGGATGAGGGTGGCGATGTTTAGACAGTTCCACTTTGCTAAACCCTCATCCGCCCTACGGGCACCTTCTCCCCGAGGGGAGAAGGGAGCTTAGATGAGGATTGAAAAAAATGACGATACCTGACGACCCAACCTAGTACAGTACATTCCTCATGTTAAGAATAACCAGGCGTTACGAAATGTCGCCCTGTGTCGCGTTCTGAACTGGAAACAAATAATGAATGTGCTTTAACGCTTGCGATACTCGTTCTAATTCCCATAAGCGCTTGAATTTGCTCGTAGGTATTTTTAGCACTTGCTTGCGCACCAACTATTATTTTTTGTTCTACTCCTGCCGCATCCCCTGCAATTACTACATTAGGTAATTGCAGCTCTGCCACATCATTTATTAAAGGAATACTGCTATTGCCTTGGAATCCAAGAGCACAAATAACCAAATCAATATCTGAAAACTCATGATTTTCACTGGAGTACGTATCGATTGGTCTTAGTTCACGTGGCAACTGTTCTGCAAGCGTACGCAATTCTTCATCTTGATTGATGAATTCATAATATTTAAATTTAGATTCTTTAACTATAATCTTTAATTTACCATTTGATTCTGTGGTAATTGAAATTGGCTCCACTAGATGAGAACTTGTTCCATGAACGTATTCAACCTCCGCTTGTTTTAATTCATTTTCATGAATAGGGACTCGAGAAGGGCTAGGATATGAATCCAAAACTGCTCGTTTTTTTAATTCAGGACCACGGACAAGAATATTCAATTCACCCAAGGAGCCAGGCTCATCACTAAAATAACGAGTGAGCCAACGAATGACATCTACTGCCGTGTCACCGCCACCGACAACCAAAATCTTTTTACCTCGCGGATCCATGATACCAAAATGGTCTCGTAGTATTTTTTCCTTTTCTTCGTAATTTATATATGATTTGACTTTTAATAAGTTGGCAACATCATTAGCAGCTTTGAGAAAATTTAGTGCTTGAATGCATCTATACCTACTTCTACTATCAAAAATATAATCCGGTAAACTCTTAGGTGCGCCAGCACCAAGACACAAAGCAACAAATTGTTTGTTATTATTAGGTTGGGCGATTGTTTGGTTTGTATTGTTTGCACTGATGCAATAGGATTGAGAAGTTTCATCAAAATATACCTCGCTTTTGAGGTATAGTTTTAATCCCATATTGATAAGGTGTTTAAAGTCTTCAGCCAAATAGGTCTTATCAAATTTGTGTGCTGGAATACCGTCAGCTAATAAACCACCTGGTTTATCAGAGCGCTCATACATGCGTACAGTCAGGCCGTCACGTAAGGCTTGATAGGCCATTTGCATTCCGGCAGGCCCAGAACCAACGATAATTAATTCATAACCTGCATTTTTATTGGATCTTGCTACTTGAAATGGCGGTGAAAATTCCTGCATTATCCGATCGTACGACTTTTGTTTGTACTCCAAATCACCAAAAACAATTGCTATTTCAGCAGTGGTCCAGTTTTTATTGCCATCAAACCATGCAAGTGCGCGTCCAATTTGATAGAGATAGTATTCGATATCTTTGATATGTACTGGCTCACCAACCAATTTGCCACTATGTTTGGCTCCAGTAACAGTAGGAATGGTTTCGGTACAAGCATCTTGACAAGGAGCAGGGCAGGCGGCGCCTGTATACGCAATAAAAGGTGATTCCTGAATTTGCACGGCAAATGCTTGACGCAAAAGCCGCCATTGCTCAGCAGTTAAAATACCCGATTCATTAAGTCCACCCATGCGTTTTAATAAGGAATTGATGGTATTAATACCTTTCCCGCTGGGGCAACCACTATCAACTTTATCCCCACCTGCACAAGATTGAGCACGACAGCCAGAGCAGCCTTCACCATCGTGTGTGAGTTCATTAACATATGATTGAATATGCTCCAGCGCATTTAATAACACATCATCTAAGGCTCCGCTAATACTGTGTATCCGTTTTTCTATCGGATTTTGTTGTTTTGGTTTAGGCCAAAAGCTTACCTCGTTAGCGGTACTTGCTAATTGTTTATTTGGAATATCAAAGTGCTCTGCTTGATTTTGTCTGCGGGTGAGCGACATTAATTTCGCATGAATTTTTGCAGAAAACACCGCGTGATGGTGACTACGAATCAAAGTATAAAATTCAGAATATTCACTACTCTTGGGATTAGCAGTAGCAAGAACTGCCAGAGTTTTTTGTTCAAGCCATACCTGCATCCCACTGGTTAAGGGTGCTTCGCGTTTTTGATATGTTTTAATAATCGCTACCACAGCACTTAAGGTTTTTATTTTATCCAATTCTTTGGGAATTAAAACGGTAAAATGATTTGGATCAAAATCAGTTAGCAGAGTGTGCGCCAAAGCAGATCCGGTGGCTTCGCTATGCTTTTTGAGCATCTGTTGAATGGCGTTATTGTAGGCTTCGCTTTCAATACCAGTAGCTTTACGAACTGAATTAGCGAAGTTTAGGTTATTATTCTTATTATAAACTATGATAATTCCAGCTAAGGCACCAGCTCCTAATCCGGTTCCTGCTTTGCCTAATATCATGCCAGTGCCGGAGGTCATGTATTCAAAGGCTAAATCACCAACTCCTTCAACTACAACTTCAGCGCCTTTTAATAGAATTCCAAATCGATGTCCAGCTCGTCCATTGACATAAATACAACCTCCACTAGCACCGTATAACATAGCATTGCCTGCCACGGTGTTTTCATGTGCTGGATAGTCTTTACTACTATTGGGTGTGCGAATGATTAATTCACCGCCGCTCATGCTTTTGCCGCAGCCATCCTGTACTGTTCCTGTATGTACCAATTTTAATCCTTTGCATAGAACAAATCCAAAACTTTGTCCGGCGTTGCCATTTGTATGCACAACAATTTGCTGTTGTGGATTATTCTCCAAGACATTCGCAAAAGTCCCGGCAAGCCGTGCGCCGAAACTTAAATCCTGGGTTGATAATTCTATGGGTTTGGAATTAAAAATGTGCCAATCTTTGGCATCCTTAATAGTGCTAATAAGCGCGTCTTCTTTAGGTCGCATAAGAGTTGTTTGAATAATAGTTTTAATCTGAAGTAAACGGTTTACATGTAAAGGTTTTGGTAGTTTGGATCTATCAAGTAATACCGAAAAATCATAGAGGTAGTCCAGACGATAGTTTGTTAATTCCAATAAATCCGTCCTGCCTCTGATATCGCGTAAATCTTGAAAGCCAAGCTTTTGTAAATGGATTTGGATAGCAGCTGCAAGATTTACAAAATAGCGTTCTGTATTAATCTGATCACCTTTAAATAAATGCCCATCGGTGGCAACTCCTGGTTTACATGAATGATTGCAGGTACGCATCATTTTACATCCAAGGGTTAACATGGCGGTGGTACCAAATTCAAATTGATCGGCACCAAGAATTGCAATTATCAGAACATCTTCGGCAGTTTTAAATCCGCCACTAACGCGTAGTTTTACTAAATCTCTAAAGCCAGAACTACGTAAAGCTCTATCTACCTCAGCCAGGCCAATTTCCGCTGGTAGTCCGGCATGTTTGATACTGGATTGTTGCGCAGCACCTGTTCCGCCTGAGTCGGAACCAATATTGATTACATCTGCTCCTGCTTTGGCAACACCACAGGCGATAGTGCCAATACCAAGAGATGATACTAATTTTACAGCCACTAAAATATTTGGTTTTACAGTTTTAATATCGTGAATCAGTTGTTTTAAATCTTCTATGGAATAAATATCATGGTGCGGAGGGGGACTGACGTAAGGTACAAAGGGTAGTCCTCCTCTTTGTGCTGCAAAACGTATATGCACCTTATACCCGGGTACTTCGCCGCCTTCGCCAGGCTTTGCACCTTGTGCAACTTTAATTTCAATTTCTTCGGCATTAATTATTTGTATGGCGTTGACGCCAAAACGTCCAGAGGCAATTTGTTTGCTTCGAGTTGTTTTCAAATAATCGCGAACATCCCAACGGTCTTCACCACCTTCACCAGACGCAGATTTTGCACCAACCGCATTCATGCCTCGTGTTAAAGCTTCATGAGCACCGAGTTGATTCGGTGTATCAGGATTGCTTACGGTTAATGCCCCTTGACTCATGCTGCCACTGAATAATAACGCGCGGATTGATTCTTGGGTTTGCTGAAAATTGTACCAGGTACCTGAGGTCCTGATTTCCTTGATTTTAAAATAATCACGAAGACAGGTTGGGTTGGCAATACGGTACTGGTTTGCTTCTTTACTGAATTTTCTAAAAGCTCGGGAAGGTGAAAAATCGCGTAAGTATTCAGGAGGATAAAATCCGGCAGCATTTTTTTTACGCGGATCCAGATATCCATCATTAATCGTAGGTATCTCATTACTCCTCAGAAAATTCGGATAGCCCTTTTTCTCTAGGATGATATGCATTTGATGTAGTTTGGCTTGTAAATCTTCTGTTTTCATCCATTCAGTAAAGGCATTGATTATTTCAGGTCCATAGCCATGTTTTATGCCTTTCTTTTCTGGCATATAAAAGCCTGAACGAGGAAGTATTTCAAAATCATACTCTAGTGAATAGGCTTGTTGATGGCGTGTAACAATACTATTTGCGATATGCTTTAATTGAATACCTTTTAGTGGAGAATAAATTCCGGCAAAAATTGCACCTAAGCTGGGTTCATTTATTATGGGACTGGTAGGTGGGCTTAAATCAAGTCCTAGAGCTGCGACTAATTGACCATTACAAAAGTTTTTGATATCTGTAATTCCCACTTTACCCATGGTTTTAAGCAAGCATTTTTCTAAAGCGGTTTTATAATTATAAGTATAACTTGCAGGAGCACGAGGAAAGAGATTGCAGATTTTTGCATAAGCTCCGCGCGGATAGATTGCCTGGGCGCCTAAAGCGATTAAAGTGGATGCATGATGCGGCCCACTGATTTGATACGAGTCACAAACAATAGCAACTTTGTGCGATAAATGCATTTGTTCCAAATATCTGCGCACTGCAGCTACGGCAATTAAATCAGGAATTAAAACACGCTCTTGCACAACTTTTCTATCACTAAGAATAAGAATGCCACCTTGTTCGGCTGCATTTTTCGCCTGTATTAGTAGTTGTTTGATAGCATCGCTCAAATTATTATCAGAATCGTTACGTAAGAAAAAACTGGTATCAATACAGTGAATTGGGATGGAAGGATGCAGCTCAATAATATCCAAATCGCCATAATTTAATATAGGAGAATCCAGTTCCATGAGTTGTGCCTTTTCACTACCCATAGGCATACTTCCAAGATACATGGTTAATGAAAAACGATCGCGCTCTTTAATGGAATCTATAGGTGGTGAGGAAACTTGCGCAAATAACTGATGAAAGAAGTAGGCTATGTGTGCAGGCATCCCTGTACTGTGTAAAGGATTCGTGTCATTACCCATAGCACCGGTTTTTTCTACGCCAAATTCAGCCATATAGCGAACCACTTGATCTTCTGTTTCAAAATCCCATCCTGCAGCATATAAAATCCGTTGCAAGGTATTGTGTGCAATCACTTGATTTAAGGAAGCATTTGATTGAGTTGTCAGGCGTTTCAGGCTATCAGCTGTACTCATCGGAAGCAGAATTTTATCAATGTTTTGTTCAAAATGCTGGCTGGGATATTTAGTATTAATTTGTTCCAGTACAGCATGCGTATCTAGTAATTTTCCTTCAGGATTAAGCAGTAGCATAGCTCCTGGTTGTAATTGGCCTTTTTTAATGAGTGTATGTGTTTGTGGTGTTAAAAAATCATCGGAAGCGGCATAAAATTGTTCGGTGCCTTCAGCGTCTTTCACTAAAGCCCAACGAGAAGGGCGTAAACCAATACTGTCTAATTTTGCAAAATAATGTCCTTGCGATCCACCAACAACGAAGGCTGGGCCATTATAGGGTGTGCGTTGTATTTGCCAATATTTAAGCATGGCATTAATTGCAGGAGAGTAATTATCTGAATTAGGAGGTGCTAATAAGCGTACAACAGCTTCTTCTAAAGAGATATTTTTTAGAATCATTTGATTGGCAAGATCTGCATCAAATTGCATAGAATCAGAAAGTTTTTCGTTAGGATAAATACCTTGAAATTGGTGGTAATTTAATTCATTACTCATTTCTGTGGCATTGGCTAAGGCCGAATTGAATTCACCATTATGTGAGATATAAAACACACAGGGTTGGGCATTGGGCCATTGAGGATCGGTATTGGTTGCGAATCGTGAATGCAATGTGGTAGCACAAGCAGTAAATTCTTTATCGCTAAGGTCGTGATAGAAGTCTTGTAACTGATAAGCAGGGACCATTCCTTTATAGACTATAGATTCCGAGCTTAAAGAAACAATATTAAGGTTTAATTTGTTTTTGCGTGCTGCATAAGAAAGTACTAAAGCCATCTTTAAAGACGCTTGTTCTAATTTAATTTCGGTTTGAATTGCTTGATCCTGGATTAAGACTGCTTGCCATAAAGATGGCTTTTTTTCCAAAGCCTTAGCTGAAAGTATGGAGTTTGAAACATGCGGGTTGAGATCGCGCCAACCGATAATGAGTAAGTTTTGTTCCTTGGCGCACTGTGCAATTAATTTTTTTGTTTGATTTAGTTGTTCTGGATCGGTTGGTAGAAAAAACTGACCAACAGTGAATTGATTTTGTTGCAGAGAGCAAAGAAGTTTGTTATCTGATGTGATAAATTGACCTTGTTTTGCTTTATTAATAAAAAATTCTGCGCTAAATCCGTAAAATCTTATACCAGAGCCATCGCTTTCATCGGTTATTAAATTATAACCTGCCCGGTACTCAAAGTTAGTAAGGACTTTTAATCCATCTTGAACTAATTTATGAGTGGGTTTTTGGTTCATGTTTACTATGAGCCCAACCCCGCAAGCAGAGTGATTTAGTTCAGAATTTTCGCCTACTAACCCATCGATCATAATATTATCCTTAAATTTTAGTGGATACAGAGAATAATCTGAGATCAGGCAATGTTCAATCTGCCAGGGTAAATATTTTGCATAAATGTCTATAGTACAAGAACTGGATTTAATTGTATTTTAATTGTATAGTGTTTTTAAAAAAGAGGTTTAAAATGCAACATACTGAAACTAGTGAAATTCAATTCGATGATTTTTTAAAAGTTGATATCCGCGCTGGTACCATCTTAGAAGCCAGTCCAAATCCCAAAGCACATAAACCGGCATATATTCTAAAAATTGATTTTGGTGATATGGGAATTAAAACCAGTTCTGCACAAATTACTGAGAACTATCAGCCAGAACAACTTATTGGCAAACAAATAGTTGCGGTGATGAATTTTCCAGCCAAACGTGTAGCGGGAATTAAATCCGAAGTTTTGGTTTTAGGTTGTGTTAATGAAACTTCAGCTGTAGTTTTATTGCAACCTTCACATGAGGTCATCAATGGAAGCAGAATTTTGTGAGTTTTAAATACAGTCAATTAGCATGGGTTTTTAGTATCAGCTGCATTTTTAGCTGCTGCTGTCTTGCTTTTGATTTATATGGTCATAGAGGGGCACGCGGTTTAGCTCCGGAAAATACCCTTCCTGGCTTCGCAATCGCATTAAAACACAATCTTGATTATGTTGATATGGATGTAGTTATGAGCAAAGATGGTGTAATGGTCTTGCAACATGACTTGAGTTTAGATCCGGCAATTACCAGGGATGAACGTGGCGATTGGGTGGTATCACGTATTCCAATTAAGTTTTTGACGCTGGCTGAATTACAAGCTTTTGATGTTGGTAGAATCAATCCCAGGAGCGTATATGCTACTTATTTTCCTGATCAAGAAGCAATGGATGGAGCGCATATTCCCAGTCTTGAGCAGGCCATTGAATACCTAAATGAGCAAAGTGGTGGCAAAATTAAATTTCAAATCGAAATTAAATCAGACCCAGTACACTCAAACGACACTTTTCCCCCTGAAGAGCTAGCGCAAGCGGTAGTTGCAATTATTCACAAACAAGCGATTACAGATAGAGTAGAAGTGCAGTCATTTGATTGGCGCTGTTTATTAGAGGTTCAAAATCTGGATGCTCGTATTCCTACAGCTTATTTAACAAATAATAATACCGAAGATACCATGCATAGCAGCGATCCTAAGATTGCAGGATTATGGACCGCTGGCTATTTATTAAAGGATTTTAATGGTTCCATCCCAAGTATGATAAAGTATTTGGGAGGTACTTTATGGGATCCCCAAGACATTACCTTAACCCAGGATAGGTTGAAAGATGCTCATGCACAAGGTTTAAAAGTAGTAACCTGGTCTACTCCCACAACGTCAGGTAAAGACGTTACTCTTGACCTGGTGCAACAGCAAATTGCCATGGGAGTTGACGGTATCATTACTGATAGACCCGATAGGGTAAAATTATTTAAGACAGGCTAAATAACGGGTAATAGTTTCTTTCATCCCATAATGTAGTGCATCACAAATTAAGGCATGGCCTATTGATACTTCTTTAATAGTTGGAATTTCAGTAACAAAGGTACGCAAATTATCTAAATCCAAATCGTGGCCGGCATTTAAATCAATCCCTAACTGATTAATTGCGCGAGCGCATTGTTGGTAACGAGCAAGCGTTTCCAAGCCTTTTTCGGTTCCAAAGTCATGGGCATATGCTTCGGTATAAAGTTCTACTCTATCCGTATTGATTTGCTTTAGTAACTCAATATCTTTACCAGTTAATGTTTTGGGATCGACAAAGAGCGAAACACGGATATTGAACTGATGCAATTCATCAATGATTGCTTTCAAAAACGCAGCATTTTTTTCAATTAACCAACCTGCATTTGAAGTTAAAACATGTGGCGGATCGGGGACAAGAGTACATTGCGCGGGTCTAACAGCTTTAACCAGATCTAAATATTCTTTATCAGGATAACCTTCGATATTAAATTCTACATTGATAGCTTTTGCTAAATCATAGACATCTTGTTTGCGAATATGTCGGCCATCAGGACGCGGGTGAACGGTAATACCTTGGGCCCCATAGGAAATAATTTCTAATGCTGATTTTAGCACATCGGGGTTATTGTTACCCCTTGAATTGCGGATAGTGGCTAATTTATTTACATTCACACTAAGTCTAGTCATAATAAATCCAATTTTTACAAAATTGTAGGGTGTGTTTACAATTCAATTTTCTACGTCCCGCGGACAAGCCGCGGGACGTAGAAAATTGAATTGTAAAAACGCCCTAATATTTTAACATAATCAAAAGTAAAAACACGAGGATATCAATCAAAGTGAGCAAACTTCCTGGGTATATCCTGCAAAAAAATCAACTTAGTAAGCAAGAGTTGGAATATTTAATTGATTCTGGGGAGTTTTATTGATTTTTTTACCTCTACGTCCCGCGGCTTTTGCGCGGGACGTAGAAGATGGAAGATTTTTTTTACTATGGATCAATGTCCTGAGGGATGCTCACCTTTTTGAACTCAATCGAAGCTCCCTTCTCCCGCTTGGCGGGAGAAGGTGCCCCGAAGGGGCGGATGAGGGTGGTGACGGTAATGATTTTTTTTCTCAATGCCACTTTGCTAAATCCCTCATCCGCCCTACGGGCACCTTCTCCCCTCGGGGAGAAGGGAGCTTCGATTGAGTTCAAAAAGGTGAGCATCCCTCAGGTCAATGACCCAACTTAAACGAAAATGGCTATAAAAGTTCTTATTTAGCCATATCTTTCAATTTCTTCAGAGCTAAAACTTTTACAACGTTACGAGCAGGTTTTGCTTTGAAAACAGTTGGTTCGCCAGTAAAAGGATTGATTCCTTTACGTGCTTTAGTAGCTGGTTTGTTAATCACTTTAATTTTGGCAAGGCCAGGTAGAGTGAATACTTGTGGGCCACGGCGTTTAATGTGTTGTTCAATGATATCATGGAACACATCAAAAATAGCAGTTACGTCTTTTTTAGCCACACCAGCACATTCTGCAATAGTTGTGTATAATTGAGTTTTAGTATAAACACTGTCCACAGCAGGTGCGCGTTTTTTCGCTGGAGCACTCACTGCTTTTTTAACAGCT
This sequence comes from Legionella sp., assembly GCA_041662885.1. Classification (GTDB taxonomy): domain Bacteria; phylum Pseudomonadota; class Gammaproteobacteria; order Legionellales; family Legionellaceae; genus Legionella. The sequence goes on along the minus strand of JBAZRP010000005.1, from coordinate 5,906 downwards.
GGCTTTTTAGCGGCTTTGGTTGCTACTTTTTTAACAGCTGGTTTTTTAGCGGCTTTAGCTGCTACTTTTTTCACAGCTGGCTTCTTAACAGCTGCTTTTTTAACAGCTGGTTTTTTTACGGCTTTAGCTACTACTTTCTTAACAGGTTTCTTAGCAGCTGTTTTAGCCTTGGTTGCTTTTTTCTTGACTGTCATTTACTTATCTCCTTATATTTAACAGACATCTAAACTCTACTCCAAGTAGTTCTACATCATCTATTAAGGCTCCCTCATATACAAAATAAAGCGCCTAAAAAGATTGTATACTAAGTCTGCCTGAAAATACTATTAAAAAATACATCTAATAATAAAAATTTCGTACTATTTATGGAATAAATGGATTCATATCGGTTCTAGTGCTACGTCCTTCAGAGAGATTAGCTACAAAATCAAGGCTTTTTGTAAGCCCAAAGACTATAAAGCTCATGCAAACAAGTAGTGCTGTGTAATATCCTATTGTTTCTTGTAGTTCGCTTTCAAAGCCAAGGGCACGCAATTTCTTATCTTTGCTCTGTGCTAAGGTATCAATTTCGGTTTGAAAGCACCGAATTGTGTTGTAATCCAAGGATTCCTTTATCGCTAGTTGGTACAAAGTAAGAAGACTATTATTCAATTTTTTGGCAAATACAAGCATTTCATGAGCTAAAACCATATCAGTATCTCTTAATTCAGCACTAATACGCATAAGTTTATAAATTTTTGTATAGCTTTTATGAATGTTTCTTAAGGTGTCGTGCAATAGAGTGGCATCTTTAAGTGCGGTAGGAGCGGTATTTAATAAATACTCGGTGTGGCTAGCATTATTAAATAGCCCTTCGAAGAGGTTAATTTCAATACTGGCATAAGAAATAATTGCAAAAAATTTATCATTATTGGGCAAGTATTCTAGGATATCGATTAAATCATCAGCAGTATTTATAAATGAACCAATGATGGTTTCGCCATAATTATTATACCTTTTGAGAACATTGAACCGTTTGTTTAAAGGATATGCTTGGAGAATTACCTTGAATGACTCAGGTTGCTGGATAGCTTGATGAAGAAAGCATTCTTTTTGCTCGTTTAACTGATCCATAGCTAATATGCGTTGTTCTGTAGGTAGTAGGTCCAATATAAAACGCAAACAATCAGGATTCTCAATATGAGAATGGAGTACTGATTTATTTTCACTATCCTTTTCAGTCATGGCAAGCAGTTTCAGTTCTGGAGAATAGACATCCAGAATTGTTTTAATGGAAGTCAATTCTTCCAAAGCATATAAAATAGTGCGGTTATACTTATCTTTTCGCCGGAATTGCTTATATTTTTGTTTATTCTTTGGAAAATAGGATAAGGCGATTAAAAAACACTCGGCGTTTTGGGCCGTTCGCTCCAGTACTGTGTGATCTTCGGCATTAATTAATAAAAGTGCAGTAACTCTTTGTTCAGGAGGAATTAAATTTAATACAGTTTGCAGGGTTTCGGGAGTCTGAGCTGCCAAATGCATGATAGTGTCATTTTCGACACGGATTTTTAGTAATTTAAAACGGTTTTTAATGGCAAATAATGACAATAAAAAGTGGAGTGATTGCGCATTTTTGCATGCTTCTTTAAGTAGATTCGGGTTTTTTGCGAGATGGAGTCTTTCTGAATCAGGATAAAGATTGAAAATTAATTTTAGGTTATTTGAATTTTTTGCTGCTAAATTAATCAAAGTCGCGCCATTGCGCTCACACTTTTTGATAGCAGCTAATTGTTCCGAATCATCGTAGTATTGGAGAATAGTTGTAAATAATGAAAAGGGAGCTAAATGAATGAGATAATGATTGTTTTCAATAAAGGATTTGCGTTCATCTATGGGATAAACTTCTAAATCCTGCTTTAATTGTTCCTCTGCAGTTTTAATAAAAACTGCATCATTAGTTAAACAAGCCCATTTATATATATTTTGTGGAAAAATAAATCGAATACGGTATTTAAAAAGTGCCTTGGACAGGGCTTGTTTTTGTTCATAAGTAAATATATCGGATTGAATGATATTTGATAATTGATTCATATACTCTTCATCATCCAGGATAATGTGTGCAAATAGCATATCGTAAAACTCAGGAGCAAATTCAGAGAGCAAATCATATAACTCCTCACACGTATCAGGACGAATGCCCTCTATTACCTGTTTGACTAATTGCTGGGGTAAGGGGATTAAATTTTCGTAGTCGTAGCACACGTCAATAGCGCTATGTTGCGTTCCAAGCTTGAATTTATAAGTATTCTCAAGTGTTTTTAATTGCTGTGGACTCATCTTTGGTGGAAGATTCAAAACACGTTCATTTACATTGAAATTGAGAAAATCCGTCAAGTCCATCGATGCTACATGGACGCATTCGCCATTAATTAAATTAGTTAAAATTCCTTGCAAAGAGCGGTATTTGCTATTACGAAGCGCTTTTAATTCGATTTGAGTGGATAAAGGTAAGTATTCTAAATAAGCAAAAAAGTTGTATACAGAATGTGCTGCAGTTTTTGTGGTATGTAATTGCCCTGTTACTTTGGTGGAACCTAAAAATAGTCTTTGAATCAGATTATCTATAGCAGTTCGAGGGGTCATGCCTTTAACATTATAGGTATCGATATCATTTGCTAATTTTTTAAGACTGTAATTGTGTTCATACAATTTACTTGCTAAATCTGCATGATCACTTGTGAGGGAGTTTTTAAGTTTAGCATGAGTGAGCAAGGAAAATGGTTTTATGTCACGCACATCCATGAGCACGTTTTCACCGATAACAAAATAATCAAGTGTTTCAAATTTAGGAGGGTAGTTTAAGTTATTTAAGTCTAAATAATTGTACACCGGATCAAAACTTTTAAAATATGTATACTGTTGTCTTTGATTCATATTGGGGTAGGGTAGATACGATGGCAAAGAAATCTGAACATAAGAGCTCAATTTAGGCATAATTATTCGTAGCATTTCCCCCATCGTTTTTGGCTGAAAAATTAGTTCAGCCAAATCCCAATATAATTGATTGCAATAAGTAGTCGCTACCTTCTCAAAACCAATACTGTATTCATGGTTATTTTGTCTTAGGCGACAACGCCTTTTAAAAGCACGATCAAAATGGTCTGATTTATCTAAAAGCGCTTCTAATTCTGCTAATTCCTTGTCTAATTCTATTTGTAAGACTTTATCTTGTACACTGGCATAATCATGTGCGGGCATAGATAAATCGATTAGTTCTGCGGTTTCATCTAATTTCGCACGTATTGTTTTCTTTAAACTATCGGGCATATTCGTGTTAATGATGGGGTGTGGTTTAACACTTTTTATCAGGATTGGATAAAGGGATCAATGATTTCCAATTTATTTAGTATAGTTTACCGATGATTCAGGAACGGGAATTGGTATCGGGAGGCTTTTAAAAAGGCCAAATCGATTTGGAATTTGAGCTCCAGCATTAGTTAAAAATGTAACAACCCCTTTATGCCCTTGTTGTTTTGCAAGGATAAGAGCTGAATTACCATTGGCATCAATCTCATTAAGATTAGAACCAATACTCACTAAGGCTTTTACAGCTTCCAAATCACCATTTTGAGCATACTCTCGTAGTTTATGTGAGATATATAAGTAATCATCAGTTGAAAGCATTATTTTGCCTTTTATTAGTTCTGCCATCATTTCGGATCTGGCAAATGACAGTGCGGTCCTTCCATTAGCATTACGTTTATTAAGAAAATCAATATGGTTTCTATTCGGCAATTGATACAAGGATTCCAGGATACTTCCTACTCTGGCTGTATTATTGGCGGCTACCTCTGCAAATAATTCATATTCTTTGATAATTTCCTGGATTACTCCAGAGATCTTGGCCTTTAAATCGGGTTCATAATTGGTATCTACTGGTTGCAGAATGTCACGATAAGGGCTAGCACGGTACATACACTGTATTTTTAATTGATCGATACAGTATGAGTTATTATGTACGTAGCGCATATTATTTAGGTGATCAATGTGATAACTGATTAGTTCGCGCCAAAGATTTATAATTTTATTCTCATCAAACGCTCTTTTTTGAATAAAATTATGTACTGCAGAATACTCATAAATTGGCAAATGAATACCTGTTTTGAGAAAGTATTCCTTTTGGATGTATAATGCTTCAAGAATGGGGGCATTGGCATGAATCGGGAAGCCATCCTCAGAGACAAATCGGGTGTTGATTAAGTTTGAGTCAAGCGTGTAATAGATAGCTTTAATCATTGGGTTTTCAATATTCATCACTACTTCATTATGATTTGCTATATAAAAATCATAATCAATTTCTAGTCCGCCCATTTTCATTGAATACTGCAATTTTGCCAATTCTTTGGTAATTTGATGTTGGTTAATTGCTTCAAGTTCATTCTTTTTGCCATAACCGCTCGAACTGTTGCAATCGTCTACAAATTTTATTTTGGAATTATTAGTGCATTGCAGCAGAAAACCTGCTGGTGCATAAGTTAAAATACCCCAACCCAAAAGGACGGTTGAACGATTTCTATTACCAATTTTACCTGAATTTATTAAAGCTCTTGAATTTTTACGAATCTCGCACTGAGCCAGTGTTTCTTGATGGCGTTTATCAGTTTTGATGATTTTGGCGAGTTTTTCTTCTGTTTTGAATCGTATAGCTGCGGGAGTTCTAATCCCTCGCGCAAAAAGTGTTCCATTCTCTAAACTTTGAGCAATAGGATCGGTGCTCGTTTCTCGAAGGTGCATTTTTTTTGCTTCGGTTTCAGTGAGTAATAGTCCATTATTATAAAGATCGGCTAAACTTTTTCTAATCAGTTGGGTGGTGCCGGGAATTAATCCATGACAGATATCTCTAAGCGTACGTTCTATAAATTTATCCGGTTCTTGTTCGTAATGCATCTTCGTCTTGTAATTATGTTTGCGCCTTAAATCCCCTTGTGTTTCTAATAAACTACGAATGTGAGTGATAATTATTGCCATGTCATTTAAAGCGTGCTCATTAGAATCGGGTATCACATAGTCTTTATGAAAATCTAAATACGTAGCATCAAAAAAATGTTCGGCACGCATAATGTCCAAACAATCAGGCATGGCAATCATTTTACAATAGAAGGGTTTTGGAGTGGTGATTAATTCTTCTTTCCAGATAAGGGTATTATTTTCTACTTTAGCTATGGTACAGAAGGGTGGCTTATAATCTTTGTTCAATAATGCTTCAGCAAGAATTTTGGCATCTTCATGTGCAAGTTTTAAAGTGGTAGTAAGATAAAAATAGAGATTGGTGGCACTGTCCTTTTCCCATTTATCTTCACCATCGGCTTCTCGGCCAGAATCATGAAATAGGGCGGCAATTTGTAGTAATTTTAGCCAGCGCGGAGATAGTTTAACTGCGTCTTTATCCCCGTATTTAATTAATAAATTGGCAATAATAGGCATATAAAGAGCACATCTTCCAGCATGTTGGGCGCCATGAATAGGTCTTTTAAGTTGATAATAATAGGGTTTTTGTACTTTATAAGCAGTTAACAGTATTTTTTTAGCTACCCAGTCAAAATGCGCTTCTATGGGGGAGTCTAAAGTAAGATGCTTTGGGTTATCTTGAAAAAAATTTACATCATATATCATTTTAAAACGGATCTCGTACAGGATTCTGAGAAATTACTACAAGATGACTAAAAGTGCAACACCCTTGAGGGCGCGAGGACGACATGCTCTAGGGTCTGTTGACAATTCATCTTTTCAAGATCGGCGTCCCGCGGCTTGTCCGCGGGATCCAGGAAATTTGAATAAGTCAGAGACTGGTTGTATCAATCAAGATCTAACTGGATCCCGCGGACAAGCCGCGGGACGTCGGGAACTAAATTGTCAACAGACCC